>CAMYJJ010000375.1 GCA_947258735.1 Thermodesulfovibrionia bacterium
CTCTGTGCCTCTGTGCCTCTGTGCCTCTGTGCCTCTGTCCCTCTGTGCCTTTGTGCCTTTGTTCTTCTGTCCCTCTGTCCCTCTGTGCCTTTGTGCCTCTGTTCTTCTGTACCTTTGTCCCTCAATTTATACAATCTGATATAATCTGACATGTCCAGGCAGAAGCAGGCAGGTGGAGGCAGGCAACGGAGCGATGTGTTTCGTCTTATGGGAGTTGCCAGCACGGTCGGAATCAATATGGTGGTCAGCACGTTTGTCGGCTTTGCGCTTGGATACTGGTTGCTGGACCGGTACTTTAATTCCTATCCCTGGTTTACGCTGCTCCTTACTATCCTGGGCATATTTGCAGGTTTTAAGTATCTTTTCCGGATAGCGAAAAAGGCAAATGAACGGAACAACGGAGAAGGAAGTTAATCGTTATTCGTTCATTGTTATTAGGTATTATGAATCATAAAATGTGAGTATTGTATTACGGCTTTCGAATAACAAGTAACAAATAACATTTAACAGTCTTATTACAAAATGGAAATCTTAAAGCGCGTTCTTGTAAAAAGTTTATGTATTATCATACCGGCAGCGATTCTGTCTTATGTATATATTGATACGCAGAAAGTGCCGCTCGGTATCCTTCTCGGGGGATTGTTCGGTCTTTTTAATCTCAGGCAGCTTACAAGAAATGTAACAGGGCTGGTTGGTTCTGAAAAGGCTACGTTTAAACTTGTATTTCTCAGCATGACAAGACTGATGATACTTTTTGGGGCTATTTTTTTTCTCGTATATTTCAGGATTGTTAATGTCTTTGGTCTGCTTTTTGGATTTACCGTAATATTTGCATTGATACTCATCGAGGGTGCGAGGGTGAGCAAATCTCAATAGATTAAAGTGTAAAGATTAAAAATCAAAGATACAGATCAAAATAAAAAATATTTTTCAATTTATATGATGTTAATCCGCACTTTTGATTTTTTATCTTTTATTTTTTATTTTATTTCTGGTAAACAGTCAATAAATTATAATCAAAATTTATGAATCATATTTAAGTAGCAGGAAAGGATTATATATGCGAAGATATCGTTCTGTTAAGGCCATGAAAAAGAGGTTGATAGAATTAATCATCGAACGTACGTTCCGGTTCACTGATAAACCGACGTTTAAACTTGCCTCGGGAAAGATGAGCAGTTACTACTTTAACTGCAAACCAACGACCCTGAATTCAGAAGGCATGTATCTTATCGGTAACCTGTTATACGATTTAATAAAAAGCAGGAGGTCATGGAAGGCAAAAGGAGTGGGAGGACTCACGCTCGGGGCTGATCCCATTTCCAATGCCATTGCATATACATATTGCCTGAAAGGTGAGCAGATAGAGTCTTTTGTTGTCCGCAAAGAACCCAAGAAACACGGGACCATGTTATGGGTAGAGGGGAATGTCAGCAGAGGTGATAAGGTAATCATTATTGAAGATGTGATTACAACCGGGGGGTCAACCATTAAGGCGATTGACCGGGCAAAGAAATCAGGTCTCAAGGTACTTGGCGTCATTGTATTGATTGACAGGCAGGAGGGCGGCAAAGAAAAAATTGAGGCCAAAGGCGTAAAAGTGGAAACGGTCCTGAACAGGGAAGAGATATTTGAGGTTTACAAAGAGCAGAATTAAGATATGTAATATGATTAACTGACGTTAGACATCGTAATAACATTATATCAGGAGACATTGTACATAATCAGGCGCACACATTCTTCGTTCAAAAATATAATTCTAACCCTCTAATTATTAAACATAATTCAACCTATGGATAAGCTTTCATGATCAATCCATTAATTTTTTTTATTTGACCTGAAAATGAGAGATGTACTACTATCTAAGACCAATTTTTTCTGAGCAATCCTGAAATTCAAAAGATTCTTACATAACAAGTATTTTTTTGATGTTTAAACGTTGATTAACAATTCCCTTAATTATTCATAAGGGAGAAAGAAAAAAGGAGGGATGGATGAGCGATAAGTACAAAACACCAATGCTTGATGAGCTTGAAAAAGGCCCGTTTCCCAGTTTTGTTACGGAAATCAAGAAAGCAAGGAACAGCAGTGCAATGCCGGAAATGGCTGACGATGAGTTAGGCCAGCTGGAAAAATCTTTCCAGTCCAAGAGAGGGTACTGGAAGCATGGCGGTATCGTTGGCGTGCTCGGATATGGTTCAGGAGTTATCGGAAGATACTCTTCGCTGCCTGATGAATTCCCCGGAGTTGCTCATTTTCACACGTACAGAATTAACCAGCCGAGCGGTTTCTTTTATACAGCAAAGGCCCTGAAAGAAGTTTGTGATATCTGGGACAAGTATGGAAGCGGACTGACAAACATGCACGGTTCAACAGGTGACCTTGTTCTTCTTGGTACTACCACCGAGAACCTTGAGACTCTTTTTGCAGAGTACTCATCACGCGGATGGGACCTTGGCGGATCTGGATCAGCCATGAGAACCCCCAGCTGTTGCGTTGGTCAGGCACGCTGCGAATGGGCAATGATTGACACTATGGACATATGTAACACCGTTACCCAGCATTTTCAGGATGAGCTGCACAGACCGGCATATCCCTATAAAATTAAAAACAAAATTTCAGGCTGTGCATGTGACTGCGTTGCAGCTATTGCACGTGCTGACATTTCTGTTATCGGTACATGGAAGGGTGATATCCAGATCGACCAGGCAGAAGTCAAAAACTATGCAGATGGCGGCATGGACATCCAGGCT
>CAMYJJ010000376.1 GCA_947258735.1 Thermodesulfovibrionia bacterium
GGTGGGCACATTCAATGTTTTGGAAGCCTGCGTGGAAGCAGGGGTGAAAAAGATTGTGGCTGCTTCATCTTCCTCAGTATACGGAGAGAGTTCTTACTTACCTACCGACGAAGTGCACCCATTCAACAACGACCTTTTTTACGGTGCTTCAAAGGTTGCAAACGAACAGTTTTTACGTTCTTTTTACAAAAAATACGGACTTGATTTTGTTGCATTCCGCTATTTAAACATTTATGGCCCAAGACAGCCATATGAGTCCGCATACATGGATGTAATCATGCACTTCCTGAACCGGATCGATGCTGATGAACCGCCTCAGATCCGTGGTGACGGCAGCGCAACCGTCGATCTCGTCTTTGTAGAAGATGCGGCACGTGCGAATATGATGGCCCTGAAAAGCAATGTCACGAACGAGTTCTTTAACGTGGCCAGCGGGAAAGAGACCTCTCTTAAAGAGCTTGCCTATCTCCTTATACGCCTGAACGGCAAGGAGGGCAAGATTGAACCCGAATTTACCCCCATGGACACCGGTCTGGTCTCTCGCAGATGCGGGGGTGCGGCAAAAGCAAAAGAGATGCTCGGCTTTGAGACCCAGATCAGTGTTGAGGAAGGCATGAAGCGGGTAATAGACTGGCGCAGGGAGCTTTCTGCTAAAAAGTCAGAGACGGCCTGAACTGATACTATTTCATGTGCGGAATCGCCGGCATATACGACACGAGTCATAGCTCTATAGAACCCTCATGGGTTATCGAAATGAACGATACCATGGAGCACAGGGGACCTGACGATGACGGGTTGGTTCTATTGTCGTCCTGCCACAATTTAGAGCCTTATATCTATGACCGCAATACGCGTAACCAGGCCGGAGCTGACCGTTACAACATAGGGCTCGGACACCGGCGCCTATCTATCATCGACCTGTCGAATGCCGGACACCAGCCTATGTGCAACGAAGACGGGACCGTATGGATAACTTATAACGGTGAGATATATAACTATCAGGACCTGAGAAGTGATCTTACCGCCAAAGGGCACAGATTCAAGAGCAATACGGACACCGAGGTAATTATCCATCTTTACGAAGATACGGGCGAAGAATGTGTTCGGAAACTTAACGGGATATTTGCCTTTGCCATCTGGGATTCCAAAAAGAAAAGTCTCTTCCTCGCAAGGGACCGTTTCGGGGTTAAGCCCCTCTATTACACTTTCAACAATAATAAGTTCATCTTTGCGTCTGAGATAAAGTCGCTCTTTAAGGTCCCGGGAGTAAACGGAGAGATCGATATGCAGGCCATGGCCGAGCACTTCACGTTCCAGAACACCTTCGGAGAGAGGACTCTCTTTAAAAACATCAAGCTGCTGCCGCAGGGCCATACCATGCTGCTGAAGGAAGACTCTGGCACCTCCGAACGGAGTTATTGGGACATTGAATACCATGAAGATTACGGTCATACTGAAGAATACTACATTAAAGGCCTGAAGGAACGTTTTGAGAACGGTGTAAGGTCCCAGCTAGTAAGCGATGTTCCCCTAGGCACTTATTTGAGCGGAGGGATGGACACCGGTTCGATATCCGCGGTTACATCAAGACATATTGATAAGCTGCATACTTTTACCTGCGGGTTCGATACCTCCGGCGTATCCGAAGATGAGATGTTATTTGACGAAACAAAAGAGTCGGAGGAACTTTCCAGGATCCTCAATACGATCCACCACCAGATAATACTCAAACCCGGGGACATGGAAAAAGTCCTTCCAAAGGTAGTATGGCACCTTGATGAGCCCAGGGTGGGAATCAGCTACCAGAACTATTATGTGACCGGCCTGATTAGCAAGTTCGTGACAGTTGTTCTCTCGGGTGTGGGAGGAGACGAGTTTTATGCCGGATATCCATGGCGCTATGAACCGATTCTCGATATCCATGACCCCGAGCTATTCGACAGTACTTATTATGATCTCTGGGTAAGGTTCTTGGACGATAACGAGAAGAAGAAGCTCTTCTCCGACAGGGTCAACGAGCAGCTCAAGGGGTTTTCCACATATGACAGCTTTAAGGCGGTCACAAAGAACACCGGAGCGAAACTTCCCTTGAACCGGGCAATGTATTTTGATGCCAAGACATTCCTGAACGGTCTCTTTATAGTGGAGGACAAGCTCAGCATGGCCCATTCGATAGAATCGAGGGTGCCTTTTTTAGACAACGATTTTATCGATTTTACCCTGCGCATCCCGCCGGAGCTGAAATTGAAGGACGGGAACATAAAATACATACTGAAAAAGGCAATGGAAGGACTGCTTCCGAATGAGACGCTTTATCGAAGAAAACAGGGGTTCACCCCTCCCGATAAATCCTGGTACAAGGGAGAAACATTACAATATATCAAGGACATCATACTCTCCAGAAGGGCCCTGGAGAGGGATTATTTCAAGAAAGATTACCTGAACAAGATACTGGATGATCATTTGACCGGCAAAAAGAACAACCGATTTTTGATATGGTCTCTCATGTCCTTTGAATGGATGAACAGGATATTTATTGACGGTGATGAGGTTATTTAATTGAAAGCAGTGGTCTTGGCAGCAGGATTAGGAACAAGACTTCTGCCGATCACCAAGGCAATCCCCAAGGAGATGCTTCCCCTTGGTAACCGGCCCCTGATGCAGTATATATTGGAGGAAGCCTTTCACGCTGGAATTACAGAAATAGGGATAGTAATAAATAAGAACAAGGATATCATAAGGGATTATTTC
>CAMYJJ010000377.1 GCA_947258735.1 Thermodesulfovibrionia bacterium
CATCACAATCATAACGTATTTCTTTCACGAGCTGAACATTTCCGGATGTTTCACCCTTTGTCCAGAATTCTTGCCTGGACCTGCTCCAGAAACAGGTCTTCCCCCCCTCGATCGTTTTTTCTAGAGAGGCTTTGTTCATATATGCCATCATCAGCACCTCTCTGCTCTTTTCATCCTGTATAATTGCAGGGACAAGTCCCTGGTCATTATAAGTAAGATCGGGTATCATGTACTCTCCTCCTTTTCTATTCGGTCTATTATAAATTAAGATTGCCCTAATAACCAATTTAAGAATACCCTGATATGCATTTGTGTCCTTATTAACTCCTGAAATCTGCGCACTGGAACTGTCAGGTACGGAGTTCATAGCTCATCGTGTGTCTCATCTCTGGTATGTTATAATCAATATAAATTTATATATAGTATATAGATAAGATATTCATGATAAAGAAGATATTCCTGTTTTGCCTTCCCTGTTTTATCCTGTTAACCCTGTCACATGCATATGCAATTAAACCTCATATTTTTGGCCCGTATATGAAGATTATTGATAATAATATAATTGTCGATATGTCACTGGCCAATGTGTCTGAACTGGAATCAGTAATAAACTCAGGGGTGGGAAAAGAAATTATCTTTACTGTTGAGCTCCTGCGTGTATGGCCTTTCTGGCCTGATGAGTTTGTGATATCTAAAAAAATAAAAAAAATTATTAAATATGATAACCTTCGCGGTCAATACCAGGCATCAACATTTGACGGCTTCAGGAAAACGGACAAACAGTTCAGGGATTACTATAATGTAAAAAACTGGATTTTCACGGAAAACGGGATTAACCTGGCAAATATAAGAGAACTCGAACCTGACCACTATTATTTAAGAATTATTGTGGAATCAAAGAGCCTGAAGCAGCTCCCTGTGATAGGACTGCTCATGCATCTTGTACCTGAAGTCGATATGACCATTGTCAAGGAATCCGGTGATTTTTATATCGGGGACGATCAATGAAAAATCTGAAAGTCATCCTGGGGTTTCTGCTCTTCAGTATCGTCGGTGTAGTTATTACCGGGATTGTCCTGAATTATTTTGGTATTGAACATGGCTCACTATTAATCAAGACCGGACTTATTTTTATTGCTGTCAATATCATCCTCTACCTGCTTATTCTTATATTCTCTGTATTCCGGAACCTGTTAAGTGTATATACGGAAAAAAAACAGAAAGCCATTGGATCAAAATTCCGTACCACGCTTGTTCTCTCATTTCTTGGACTTGTTTTTATTCCATCGGTCCTGCTCTTTATTCTTTCAAATCAGTTAATTAACAATTCTATTGACACCTGGTTTTCTCTGGAAATACAGAAACCCATTTATGACTCAATGGACGTTGCAAGAGCTCTCTATCTTAAGGAAAAAGAGCACGTGAAAAATTATGCAGCACTGCTTGCTTCAAATGACGATTTCATAAATGACAGGCTTACCCTGGAAACAGGCAAGAAGAACTTCAGAGGCTATCTCCTCAAAACAACTGACGGATCCGCTTTAATAACTAATGCATTCAAGGGAACTATCGACAGCACAGTCATTTCATTGACTGACGGTGATCTCATTAAGGCAGCATCTCCTGTCAGGCGAAATAACAAAGTCATAGGCGTGGTTGTTGTTGAAACCCTGATTGCCAGGGAAGTCGTCAGCAAAATGGAATCCATTCAAAAATCATTTAATGATTTTGCACAGATCCAGGCCCAGCAGCAGCCGGTAAGGTTTATCTATTTCTCCATGCTGACTCTTGCAACACTGCTGATCATATTTATTGCCCTCTGGGCATCTCTGCGCATTGCAAAAGGGATAACCGTCCCTATTCAGTCTCTTGCAGAGGCGACGAAAACGGTAGCTCACGGAGACCTTGACTTCAGGATTAACCTGCAGAGAGATGATGAAATAGGCCTGTTAATTAACTCCTTTAACCAGATGCTTGATGACATTCAGAAGGGCAAGGACTCTCTTGAAGTCGCATATAAAGAATCCGATCGTCGAAGGTTAAGTATGGAATCCATCCTGCAGAGCATTAATACAGGCGTCATGTTCTTTGACCGTTCCGGAAGGATTATGACCATGAATGACGCAGCATGCAGCATGCTCAATATCGACCGTGATAATTTTCAGGACAAAACGCACAAGGACCTGATGATTAAACTCAAATCTGATGAATTGGGGAATATGGTTAAACATCTCAGCGAAAAAGGTTTTGGTGCTCTGAAAAAAGAGATCCATATTTACATTAACGGCAGGCCAATGGACCTGAGCGTATACATGACAATTTTAAAAGATGCTGATGATAAGTTTATAGGAACACTTGTCGTCTTTGATAACCTCACAGAAGTCATCATGGCCCAGAGGGCGCTTGCCTGGCAGGAAGTCGCAAAAAGGATCGCCCATGAAATCAAAAACCCGCTCACTCCCATCAGGCTCTCTGCCGAAAGACTTATGAAAAAATGGACCGATAAGTCCCCTGATCTTGGAGAAGTAATCGAAAGGGCCACACGGACAATTGTAGAGGAAGTCAACAGCCTCAGGTCACTTGTTGATGAGTTCTCAAGGTTTGGAAAAATGCCGAAAATCAATCTTGAGCCCACAGATATAAAGACTGTCATTCAAGCAGTAATGGACCTCTACAGCAATGTAAAAGGTATAAGGATAATACCCTCATGGAATTCAGAGCCTCCGGAAATAGA
>CAMYJJ010000378.1 GCA_947258735.1 Thermodesulfovibrionia bacterium
TTTATATGTACATACGACTGCTGAACCATTTTTTCCGAGATATTGAATATCCGGGTTTCAGCTGCATCCAGCAGTTCATGAACATCTTTTTCAGAATCATATCCCTGCGAGACAATATCTGTTGCAGTTGATATCAGGTTTCTCAGTATCGCTTTTTCCCTGACGATTTTGGAGTGGTATTTTGCGTTGGCAGCTGTCGGCACCAGACTTGCAATATTGCTCAAATATGAAGCCCCGCCGACCGCTTCAAGCAGTTCCTTTTTACTTAACTGCTCGGTAAGAGTAATCAGGTCTATCGGCTCGTTCTTCTCATAAAGCTCGAGCATGGCAATAAACATCTTTTTATGGGCTTCTTTATAGAAGTCCTCAGGAGAGAGCGATTCGATGACTGTGCTGATTGCATCATTTTCCAGAAGCACTGCTCCTAGCACTGACTGTTCCGCTTCTATATTCTGGGGAGGCAGGCGGTCTACGGTAGACATTGAAGGCTTTGATCCGCCTTCAGTTCCACTTCTATTGGGGACAGGCTCAAGCATCAGATGTTATTCCTGAGTTTCTTCAGCTCCGGCTTTCTTTACCTCAAGCTTTACCGTAGCGGTTACATCATGATGAACTTTTACAGTCACGTCATATGAGCCCAGGCGTTTGATGGGTTCCTCAAGGACAATCTTGCGTTTTTCTACATCAATACCCTGTTTTGCTATTTCTTCAGCAATATCTTTTGTAGTTACTGATCCAAACAGTTTGTCTTCTTCACCGCTCTTCGCCTCAATGGAAATCGACAGTTTTGACAGATCTTCAGCCGCATCTTCAGCAGATTTTCTTATTTTCTTTGCTTTGGCCAGAATAATGTTTTTTTCATGTTCGAGCTGTTTTATGTTTTTTGGATTGGCTTCTACCGCAAGGTTCTTGGGGATGAGATAGTTTCTTCCATATCCATTGGCAACATTTATTACAGTCCCCATGGTCCCGAGGTCCTTCACATCTTCTTTTAATATTATTTTCATTTCTATATCTCCTGTTCTAAGTAAATTGATTATCGTACATTCTTCTCGAACTAATCAGATATTGTAGCTTAATGGTGTATAAAAATTAAAGCCTGAATAGTAATCAAGCATTCATACGTATAGTCATATGTCATTCCGGCAGTTCTTTAGCCGGAATCCAGTTTTTTCAACAGGTTCTGGATGCCCGCTTACGACATGCGGGCATGACAATCAATATAATTTAACTTTGAGACGAGTGCTGATTCAATTTATCAGGGAAAGATCTTTCCCGGATTCATGATACCTTTGGGATCAAATACACTCTTGACTTCTTTCATCAACTTTATACTGACTTCTGACAGCTCCATATCAATGAATTCCTTTTTGGTAAGCCCTATTCCGTGCTCTCCCGATATGGTGCCTTCCAGTTTAATGGTTGCTTCAAATATGTCCCTGACAGCCTTTTCTGCCTTTGCATATTCTTCTTTATCATTTCTGTCTGTCATGATGTTTACATGGATATTGCCGTCTCCTGCATGCCCGAAATTGGCCATTATTAATTTGTGTTTTTCGGATATCTTTTTCAACTCGATAAACATGTCCGGCACCCTCCCCCTGGGTACGACGATATCTTCATTTATCTTTGACGGTTTAATATTGTACAGGGCCTGTGATATGGACCGTCTGGCTTCCCAAATACGGTTTCTTGAATATATATCATCAGCCACACTGACCTTTCCGTTGTTGGCAGTGCATATATCAGCAATCTTTTCTGCATCATTAGAAACTGCTGCATGCGAACCATCAACCTCGATCAGGAGTAACGCATCTGCATCAAGAGGGAGACCAAATGATTTGTAATTCTCAATTGCCCGGATCGACTCATGGTCCATAATTTCACATGTCCTTGGGATTATCATAGAGGAGGTAAGAGCGCTGACTGTCCGGGCAGCCTCTTCAATTGTCGAAAATGTACAGAGCAGGGTCGTGACTTCTTCGGGTAATGGCATGATTTTCAAAAATATTTTTGTGATAATGCCAAGCGTGCCCTCTGATCCGACCATAAGCCTGGTCAGGTCATATCCAACGACGTCCTTGTAATTCTTTCCGCCCGTGTTCAGGACCCTTCCATGAGGCAGTACCATTTCCAGTCCCAACACATAATCTTTTGTGACACCATATTTGACCGCCCTTGGCCCTCCTGCATTTTCTGCAACATTGCCGCCTAACGTACAGAATTTCATGCTTGCGGGATCAGGCGGGTAAAAGAGCCCCTTGTCTTCAAGCTGTTCCTGAAGGTGTCCATTTATCACACCCGGCTCCACGCAGGCGATCATGTTTTTTTCATCGATATCGAGAATTCTGTTCATACCCTCAAGTGAAAGTATGATGGAATTCTTAAGAGGCACTGATCCGCCGGTCATGCCGGTTCCTGCCCCCCTCGGGACAACAGGATGGTTATGTTCAAAAGCATAACCGGCAACTTTTGAGACATCCCTGGTATCATCCGGTTTCACCACTGCCAGGGGCATTCCTTCACGAAGGGACGCATCAAAACCATAACAGACAAGGTCTTCTTTATCACTCAATACCGTGCCGGGGAGGAGCTTCTCTAACTTCTTGATTGCATTACCGGAAGACTTCATGTTTCATTATAACAGTACATGCAGAAGAAACATATGCTGACAGGGGGGGATGAGGATGTATTATTATTTAAAATGAAAAGTTACCTATCGTTACCA
>CAMYJJ010000379.1 GCA_947258735.1 Thermodesulfovibrionia bacterium
AGAGCAATATCAGCCTGTCCTATAACGCGCTGAAGGCAAAGGGATACAGTGATAACGATATATACATCTTGAGCCCCGAGGAAAATATCTCGGGAATGACCAGAACACGTGATGCCGATTCCACTGCAGAGAGTTTAATAGAAGCTCTGAGTCAGTGGACCCATGGAGATATGGATGGATATCTGACCAATGATCTTGTGCTGTACATGATAGGAAGAGGGGGCAATGGCACCTATTCAATTAGTGATACAGAAGAGATATCAGCAGGCAACCTGGATACATGGCTCGATGATTTACAGAACAGTTTAAGTGTTCTGGAGCGGGTTACGATGATCTACGATGCCAATCGATCAGGAAGCTTTATCCCCTACCTTGCACCGCCAGATAGGAAGGAGCGGATCGTGATTGCAAGCACAGGTGCAAATGATGCTGCCTGCTATCTGTCCGATGGGACGGTAGCATTTTCAAGCTTTTTCTGGGTCAATGTAGTTAATGGCGAGAATCTGAGGGATGCCTATCTTCATGCAAAACAGGCGATGAACCATATCTGCAGCTGGCAGGAGGCCGGCATTGATGATAACGGCAACGGAGTCAGCAGCGAACCCAGTGATGGATTGACTGCATCTCTCTACATGATAGGGGCAGGGGTAAGGAATGCCGGCAACAATCCGTTGACCCTGGAAGTAACACCTGACACAGATTTGATTGATGGCTCAACATCGCTCACGCTATGGGCCAATGTAACATCGACCGGGGCGATCCCTCCGGATGGTGTCTTGGCGGTGATCACGCCGCCGTGGTACAGGTCAGCCTCACCGTTGCAGCCGGTCATCAGCAGGCCTGAAGTTGATTTATTCTGGAGTGAAGATAATAGCCGGTGGGAGGGGACGTACACAGAATTTTCATATGCAGGTGTTTACACCGTAGCATACTATGTCCGTGATGCTGAAGGTCTCGTGACAGAATTATCAATGCAGACGAAGGTGAATCAAACGTATTATCCCGACATCTATGAAGATGATGACACGTATGATGTTGCAAATGAAGTATTAATAAATGATGAACCCAAATGGCACAACTTTCACTATGAAGGAACGTACCCGGATGGGGCTGCAGATGTGGACTGGATAAAGTTCTCGGGGACTGCCGGGCAAGAATATGTAATAAAAGCAATAGATCTGGAGCAGTATAGTAACGTTGCACTAGAAATATTCAATAGCAGTGGTGTGCTCCTTGACCCTCAAGTCCATCTAGATCCTCCCGGGTTTGTCAATCAGGGAGGCAATGGAGGAGATGAAATACGTAGTTTCATCGCTCCTGAAACTGATAAGTACTATGTAAAAGTAACTGACTTCAATGAAGGGGTGGAGAGCACATACACGGGATATGATCTGGCAGTGACGACTCCATTTGGCCCGGAAGTCTTTGGCAAGATAAACGGGTATATAACGGATATAATCTCAACAAGCGGCCTTGTAGGTGCACTTGTACAAGCGTATAGGGATCCGGATGGTATAGGTCCAATAGCGCCAGTGTGGGAAGCGGAATCGAACAGTTTGGAAAACCCGGCATTACCTATACTGAATGGAGAATACAAAGTAGAAGTGACGCCTGGATCGATATATGAAGTGCGAGTCTCCCATGGCGGGTACAATTCCGAAAGCGGCATTTATGTAAATGTGCCTGATACGAATTATCATACACAGCACGTCGCGTTGAATCCGGCCGGATCCTGTGGGGACCCGGTGAGAATATCAGGAACAAGGTATCCGACGCTCGCCGCAGCCTACGGGGCAGCTGAGGTAAATCCAGCCTTCAACACTATTGAGATACAGGAGGGTGTGTTAAACGAAACACTGGATTTCAGTCAAGATAAGACGGTCACATTAGTGAACGGCTATGGTTGTAACTTCTCCGGCAGTCCGGTTACAGGTGTAACGACAATAAAAACAAGTGCGCCTGATAATAAGGTGACAATCAGCAATGGAAAGCTCATCCTCAGCACTGGAACGCTCAGTATTGAGTAGCTCATTATCGAGGTCCGACCTCGATATGGAGAGCATTATTTAGCTTAAATAGATAATTTAAGAAATATAGTGTAACTAACTGAAAATAAATATAATTATTATTTGTGAAATATGCATTTATTCAGACAGTTGGCTTGTTGATGACTGATGGCTGAAATCCCGAACAAACGGAATTTTTTTATTGACATACACTCACATGCCTTTTAGACTAAATTACTAGCGTTTCCACAGCATTGGGGATTCATTTTTTATATACATTATTTCACAGAAAGCGGCATGTTCGTTTTCTGATAACGGTAATTGAACCAGACTCAGCATGATGTCTTGTAATTGATCCATTTGTTTAGATCGGTGCAAGAAAAATCAACGGACAACGTCTAATTTAATATGACGCGGTTCATGACAACATATAATTGGTTCTTGGACCAGGAGGGGGATCAGGATGTCAGGTAAATCATATGAGGGGCTGAAACAGTACTGCTACTTCTCCTGCCTTTCTGATAGTGCGTTAGAGGCGCTGTCGAAAAAACTTCAGCCGGTTGACTATGCTTCCGGTTTAGAAATTATCAAAGAGGGGGAATCCGCTGATGCCTTTTATCTCATAAAAAAGGGCGAAGTTGAAGTTATCAAGAAAACGAAATGGGATCAGACAGCAAAAATATCGGTGAAAGGGCATGGTGAGGGGTTTGGTGAA
>CAMYJJ010000380.1 GCA_947258735.1 Thermodesulfovibrionia bacterium
TTTCTTTTGTGAGCGTAGTTTTTTTCCCTTTGGTATATAAATAAACCAGTTTGTCAACAGTACTGTCATCCAGACCGGACATATGAGACTTGGCAGGTATGCCAAGTTCTTTGAGCTTTACAAGGATCTCCTTGCTCGGGACATTAATTTTTTTTGATAATTCGTGGATTCTCATATAAATGAACTTTCCTTAAAAAAGGCTATAATATAAACGCATCTTCAGTTGTTGCACAGTAATATTTCGTGAAATACCGTTCATGTAAAGGGTTGTAAGTAAAACAGGATTAATGTTATCATAACTGCTCTTTTTAAAGCAATCATGGATATGGTGATGCTGTAAGAATATCTGTGAACAGTTTACCCAGGAGGTATGAGCATAGATGGCAGAATGTACGACGTGTGGCAAAAAAAGAGTTTCGGGTAATAACATTAGCCACGCCAACAACAAGACTAAAAGATTATTCAGACCCAATTTGCAGAGAGTAAAGGTCCAGACATCCCACGGAGTAAGAAGAGTACATGTTTGTACCAGATGTCTTCGTTCAGGTAAAGTCAATAAGGCGGTTTGAGAAACAGGATTACCGGAGAAGGAGATTCATTGATTACATGAATGCGTCCCCGCATGGGCTTATTTCCTCTTCATGGTATTGCAGTAACGTATTGTAATTCGCTTTTCGCTCATGTCTGAAACCTCGGTCTCCCTGTATCCCCTGTCTTTCACATTGCCAAACGGGAACCCTTTTTTAATATCTTATGCAGCCTCTCAATAAAGTACTTGACAAGCTCATTAAGGATGTTGGTATCGAAGGCGGCGTGGCTATTGCTGCTGTCAGGAGGCAGTGGAACAGTATCGTTGGAGATGCCATTGCATCTCATACCTGCCCGGACACAGTGAAAGGCAAGGTCCTTACTATTATTGTAGATACGCCTCAGTGGATGCACCATCTCAGCTTTTTCAAAGGTGAAATATCTGAGAAACTGGATCGTTTTGATATCCGGGATGTGCGTTTCAGGATAGGAAGACTTCCTGTAACAAAGAATAATAATAGCCCGGAAATTGCAAAAGACCTGTCTGAAAGTGAGATGAGATATCTTGACAATACTGTCAGGACAATTAAGGATAAAGATCTCCAGGAAAAGCTCAGGAAACTCATATCTCATGGTTTAAAAAGGGGAAGGCATAACACGAAGAAATAATAAATTTCCTGAGGGGATTCATGATTATCAGACCATCCCGATTTTTTTAATAGGTGGTCCGGATACATGATGCAGAGACGAACCGCCATATCAATAAATGTCAACAGAACTTCAGTCCTGATATGTACGTCTGTCTCAGTATGGGCATCACGTATTTCACATGCCTAAAAAGCGTAATCCTTTTATTATTTAAGAAGTTATGGAGTAACGGTGTGACCGGTTCATTCATTGATTTACCTGTAGATGTATGAGATAATATTTACATAATCTGTTTTTACCTCTCGAGTGACAATGCTAATCACCAAAAGAAGAACATACAAGCGATTTGATGGCACTCTTTTCATTGAATTCAGACCCTTGTCAGGAACAGCTTCGTTTTCTCTTGGTTTGACAAGGAATTTTTCATGGGAAGGATTCAGTTTTGAATATCAGAACTTTTCACTTGAGATGGGAGAGAACCTCGAATTTAAGATAAAGCAGCCCCGGACGAACCAGTTTATCGGCTTTCACGGGGTTGTTATATGGAAACAGCAAAGTGAGATCAAATATGTGGCAGGAATACAATTTACGAATATGGATTTAGCATTTAAACAGAGAATGATGGAAATGATATCTGAGAGTTGTCATATATCTGAAGAATCGTGGCGCCTGAGCGAGCATAAAGGCTCAAGGCGCATAAAGATGCGTGATAAAAATAAATCGCAATTGGATCAAACAGAAGAAATCAGTAATATACCGGAAGTCCCAGACGATGGCAATAAACAGAAACCGATAGTCAAGATGGCTCTTATTGCTGCAGCAGGTATGATGGTGTTCCTTATCCCCCGTCTGCTGGACAATTCAAGAGAGAACATATTAGAACAGGTGAGTGAATCCTTTCAGTCAGCAGTTCATACAGTTGATAATAATCCGTCATTACCTGATCAAAGGGACAAGATAACAGAAGAAGGAAGTGACACATCAGGTCCATTACCTCCTGCCGATCATGAAAAGACGAAGGAACTCGCTGAAGGTGAGGCCATACCGCTGGGTCAGGACAATGCAGAAGACCTGAAGGCATCCTCGAGTGATGCAAACATTACGGGAACTGCAGGATATCATGTTCAGGTTGCTTCTTTTAAGGACCCTGACACAGCGTTTCATACTTTTTTGAAAATTGCTGAAGATTATCCTGAAGCATATCTATTCAGACAGGGTAATTTTTACAAGATACGAATCTCTAATATTGCTGCCTATTCACAGGGAGTCATATTATTGAGAGACATAGAAGAGAAATTTAAATTAAAGTCACTCCTGGTAAGTAAAACAGAATAATTTTTGAAAAGGGGCCAAGGGGTCAGGGAGTCGAAGGTTCGAGTTAACAGATAAAAGGTTAGGGACATTTTTATATAGCATTGTTATCGTTATAGTGTATCGTTATTCCTTTCACTTGAGACTGAGAATCCTAGGGGCCTTGGCCCCTTTTTAATTATGCCGACTCGGCCTGGTCTTCATAGGTAAGAATGGGTTTCC
>CAMYJJ010000381.1 GCA_947258735.1 Thermodesulfovibrionia bacterium
CGATATAGCGTAGAGCAGAAGTTTCAATGAAATTGGACAATGTTCTGTTATCGCTTTCAGCCATAGCCCTGAATAATTCATATATATTTTCATTTAATCTCAAAGTTACAGTTTTTGACATAATGTGCCTCCATTTCTAACTGTGTTCGTATTATATTAATAGAATACAATAGAATACATTGAAATGCAATTAAATTTTAAAGCCCATGTATTTTTTAAGGATAACGATATCTATACTATGCAGAACGGTAATCCTTTCAGCCCGTCCCTTGATAGAAAATTATATACTTCCCTGAACGTAGTTGTACAGAAAAAAATACATAAAGGAGGGAAGTTATGAGAAGGAAGAAGACCGTGAGTTACAAAAAGCACCAGGAGAGGAAGCGCAAAATAGCCGGGGTGAAGGTGATCGGAATTGATCCGGCCAAGGAGAAGCATCAGGTGACGGTGATAGATGAGCAGGGGATACAGATGGCCAATTCATTCTCCATTAATGTATCTCACAGGGGGTTTAATGTGGATTTGTGGAAGAAGCTCGGGAAGATACTGGGAAGATTCAGGAAAGAGGAGGTTGTCTTTGCCATCGAGAGTTCCTGTAATTTGTGGCGTGTTTTTGCCGGGTATCTTCACAACAAAGGGTATACAGTGATACTTGTGAGTCCTTTGATCACATACAAGACCCGGTCAACTATTAATAATGACTTTTCAAAGACAGATCCGAAGGATGCCTACCTGATAGCGGAGAACGCCCAGGGCGGGAAATACAATGAATACGTGAATTACAGCCCTGAGATAAACAAACTGCACAATCTGTGTATAGCCCATGACAAACTGACAAAGGACAGGAACAGGATTATACTGAGACTGCGGGCGCTGATGGAGGAGATATTCCCTGAATACTTGAAATGTGTACATGTGGAGATACAGACATCTCTGTATCTGCTGGAGAGATATTTTTTGCCGGAGCATTTTCAGAAGCTTGATATAGAGGAGCACGAATGGCCGATCAGGCGGCTGTCAAGGGGCAACCACAATGCAGATACATTGAGAAAGATTAAAGAGTATGCACACAGCAGTATTGGAGCAGGCAAGGCGGGAGAAGAGGACGGGGTGAGAATCACCCTTGATGCCTGGATATCACAGTTGAAGCTGATAAATAAAAACATGAAAGCAATAGGGAAGAAGATGATAGAACTGGCAAAGGAGACGGAGTATTTTGAGGTGCTGGTGTCGGTGCCGGGGATATCGGACCTTTCGGCAGCGAGACTGATCGGGGAGTGCCGGGACCTGAGTCTGTTTCAACATTACAAACAGATCGAGAAGATGGCGGGCTCGAATATACGACTGTGTGATTCGGGCAAGTACGCCGGTACAAGGAGAATAAACAGGCTCGGCAACAGGAGGTTATTAAAGCTCATCTATATAATGACAACTCAGACGGCGAGGTTCATGCCGGAGGTGAGAATAAAGTTTTTAAAACGGCAGCTAAAAAAGAAGAGTTACCGTAAAAACATATTTGCAGCATCTTCAATACTGATGAGGATCCTGATGGCGCTTATAAAAGAGAAACGTACCTATGAACTCAGAGAGGAGGCGGTAGTGGAGATGGAGAGGCTTGAGCTGAAATACAATCCGGATAAAAAGAAGAAAAAGAAAACCCGGAAGAGGAATAAAAAGAAGGTCATCAAAAAAGCGGCATAGGTCATGAACGAATCGTTTTGGGCAGGTACTCAAGTATGGGGTGCAATGAGAAAGTCGATTGTGGGGCAACTGCGGGGTCCGTTTTTGCAGAGGACAGGCCCCTGAACAGTTCATTTGATAGATGTACCCTGAAAAAGGGACGATGCAGAGTTCTTTGACAATATAGATTGATTTCACGGTGAGACGATATCAGTAATCGTCTGTACTCAGGAAATGACGGCGTGAAGAAAAGAGGCCCCATCTGATCCCTGGGGCCTCCCGGAGCGGCCGGGCGTTGACTCCAGTAGAAGGTACCCCTTTCAGCTGCCTGCCGGCAGTCTCGTACGCTTCGTCTAACGGATTACCGGGCCGTCCCGGTCTTCACGGATCGAATCAGAATATTCGTTACTATTGTAACGCAAGTAAGCGTAGATCGGAAGACATAGAAATCGGGGCCTCCGCTGCGGCCAAAGCCTCATTCCCTGTTCATACAGGATTCCTGCGTCTGGCGACAGGAAGAATATGTCTTGAAATATAATGTTTTTTTAAAAACAAAAGAATTTATTTTTTATTTATTTAAAAAATATACTTGACAAACGGGAAGTAGCCTGAGTCAGTGATGCAGACCATGAAGCGCTTATAAATGCAGAATGATGATTTGAAGATCTGAAACTATAGCTGCTAAAAAAGCTACCGCTGGTCTGCATTCACTGCACTCTGTTGTTATGTGCTCTTTTTAAGTTTCATCAAAATAATTTGAGTGACTTCAATTATCCATAAAATTAATATGAATGGAGCAAAAACAGCTCCAACCCAAGGCTCTATCATCATGAAATATATAGAAGCAGCACTTACTCCGAAAATTGCTAATTGAATCAATAAGGGCCACTTAATTGCGTTGAAAATGCTTTTTGTTTTTTGGAGGTAAATATTTCGGTAAAAACGATTTGTTGAAAAAACTACACCTACCAGAAATAAGATAAATACTCCCCAATATATTATTTGCCATAGAATGATATTTAGTGT
>CAMYJJ010000382.1 GCA_947258735.1 Thermodesulfovibrionia bacterium
ATCGATCATTCTTCAGGATACCAAAAATATAAAAGCCGTTAATTACCTTATTACCACCGGAGGCATGTCATATCCTGAGACAGGTTCAACAGGTGACGGTTACAGATGGGCGAAAGAGTTTGGCCATTCCATCATCACACCTCAGCCTGCGTTGACCCCGCTCCTGGTCAGGGAAACATGGGTCAAAAGACTTGAGGGAATTAGCCTTAAAAACGTCCTCATCTCTCTTTACCAGAATAACAGAAAAAAAGAAGACAGGTTTGGGGAGGCCCTGTTTACAGGGTATGGATTGAGCGGTCCGGTCATACTGGACATGAGCAAGTCAGCAGGCAAACTGCTTTCCAGTGGGGACGTGAAGCTTGTTATAGATTTTAAACCTGCCCTGGACCACACCATGCTCGAAAACAGAATTCTTCGTGACCTTGAACGTCATAAGAACAAATCAATAAAAAACGTGCTATACGGTTTTCTTCCCAGAAATATTGTGCCTGTTTTTTTGGATCTTACCAATATTGCCCATAATAAAAAATCCCATTCCATAACAAAAGATGAGCGAAAGAAACTCAGGTTACTTTTAAAGGAATTCCCGCTCACCGTTACAGGTCTTGCAGGTTTCAGCAAATCTATTATTACCACAGGCGGTGTACACCTGAAAGAGATAGACCCTAAAACCATGAAGTCAAAATTACTGAAGAACCTGTTCTTCGCTGGTGAAATAATGGACCTTGACGGGCCGACAGGCGGATTTAACCTTCAGGTGTGCTGGACTACCGGCTATATCGCAGGAGAAAGCGCTTCTGTTACAGAGCAGGAGAAACCTCAAGAATAATATTATTTTTTCTATTGACATTTTTTGATAAAGATGCCATTATTGTTCAGAAGTTTTGGGAGTTTTTGAAGACGTTCATGCCACAAAGACTTTAAACTTTGTGGCTTTTTTTTATTAAAGCCGGATATTATTGGTCCGGTTCATTAAGAAGGAGGTTTTTCACGTATGGCAAAAGGAACTGTTAAATGGTTCAATGAGTCCAAAGGTTTTGGTTTCATCACACCGGAGGATGGGGGGTCAGATGTATTTGCGCACTATTCTGAGATTCAGGGCGAGGGCTTCAAGAATCTGACTGAAGGCGAAGTTGTTAACTTTGATATCGTTGAAGGTGAGAAGGGCCCGAAAGCAGCTAATATCACTAAAGATTAATCTGCGAAGCAGTTCCCCGTTCAGGGGAACTGCTTTTTATAACTGATTGAAATTTCTTACTGCTATTATCATTTATTAAAGCATTGTATAAAAGCAGGTGATGTTGGATTTCTTAACAGGGCATTAACGAGACTGGTAAATCAGGGGAGGTAATTATTTCAAAACGTTCCGGGATGTACAGCAGTAATAAACGTAAAAAAGAGCTGGCCAGAAAAAAGAAACAGGAAGAAAAAAGAAACAGAAAGAAAAAAGAAGACATGGGATCTCCTGCAGACCCTGAAGCAACAGAATCTCATACTGATGACTCTGTCTCCTCCGAAGAAAAACCTGAATCACCCAGTGAATAATACATTAACAGTCCCCTCCTGACAAGAAATACATCAAATGGTAAAATCTAATAACGGCAATATACGGTCCAATATCGCACCGGGCTTGCCGGTTTCGATTGTTACAAAAGAAGACCAGATGAGCGGCAGATTGACAAAAGGAATTGTAAAAGACATTCTAACCAAATCACCTACGCATCCACATGGAATTAAGGTCCGCCTTTCAAGTGGAGAAGTAGGACGTGTAAAGGAGATTTAAATGAAGAATATACTATTGATAATCGTTCTGATGTCTGTACTGACATTGATAATTGCGGGAAATGCAAGGGCTGTAGAAAATTTATCAGGCAAGGTTGTTGAGTCATTGGACAGCGGCGGGTACACCTATGTGAATATCGAGAAAGACGGCAATACAACCTGGGTGGCTGTACCTCAATCAAAAATAAAGGTTGGTGAAGAACTTTCCTTTAAGCCCGGCTCTGTGATGCCCAGCTTTACGAGTAAAACCCTGAACAGGACGTTTGATACCATTGTCTTTTCGGGAGGAGTCGAGGGAAAGGACATGGCTACACCGACCAGCAAAGTCTCAAATATGAAGGCACCTGAAAAAATGGTTAAAGTCAAAAAAGCTGATGGTCCTGATGCATATACCGTTGCAGAGCTTTATGAAAAGCGTTCTGAGCTGGACAGCAGGAATATAGTTGTAAGCGGTAAAGTTGTTAAATTCTCACCCCAGATAATGGGTAAAAACTGGGTCCATCTTCAGGACGGAAGCGGTGATGCATCAAAGGGAACAAATGACCTTGTTGTTACGCTCCAGGAGACCCTTGCTGTGGGTGACACCGTTACAATGAAAGGCACTGTATCAAAAGACAAGGACTTTGGCAGTGGATATAAATATGCTGTAATTGTTGAAGATGCGAAGATAATAAAATAGCATCTTATACATAGTTGGTTAATAGATTGTCGCAATACCAGAAAGCCGCGGTTTACATGCCGTGGCTTTTTTATTATATATAAAGTGTTCTTCATGATGATAGAATTGTCTGACAGGGAGCAGGTATGACTGGATTTAACAAATCAAACTGGGCAAGGCCTGATTTTGTTCAACAATACAGAGACAATGCTGATATTTACATTATGGAGAGAAGAAGAATGTTTGAGATAATGAAGTCCTGTTA
>CAMYJJ010000383.1 GCA_947258735.1 Thermodesulfovibrionia bacterium
TTTATCGATATCATCTGAAAGTTTGTTGATTTCCCTGTTAGCGCTCGCAATGTTTTTATCATATTTTTTAATTTCTTTTTCTTTCGATCCTATCCTTTTCTTAATATTCCTTAGTTTTACCTGGAGTGACTCTTCCTTCTTCTTGTCTTTTTTTACCTTCGTTAAACTGGAGGTAATTGTTTTTTTGATTTCGGACAGTTTTTCAAGGCTGCTGCCGGCAATGGCTGGTGAGGGATTAAAGAACGTACATATATACATAACTGACAGAGCCAGGTAGATATATTTATTTACAGCGGAGGTCATTGTTCTGTTATTGCTGTTATGAATGAACACATTAATACCGTATTCGTCCAACGGCAATAACGCTTCCCATAAGACTCATAAAAGCACCAACTAACGGAATGATTACGTAAACCTGTAAAGGAAGCGGAGATAACACAACACTTACCGATGGCATGAATTCAACTATTCTGCTGGTGGTGAATGAAGACAATGCAAAAATCAGAGCTGCACTGATTGTCCCTCCCACTATACCGACAAACAATCCCTCAATCAGAAAGGGAACCCGGGCAAAGGCATTGGTAGCACCGAGAAGTTTCAAGGTTTTCAGCTCCTCTTTTCTCCGGTAAAAGAATATTTTTATGGTGTTATATGTAGTGAACGTTGTGGAAATAAATATTGCGCAGGCAAAAAAGATTGCTACCATTTTCATGGTGTCTGAAATAGTGTTCAATGATTCAAGCCATTTCTCCCCATATTGCACGTCATTAACACCGGGCAGTTCTTTGATCATATCCGCTTTCTGGCTGACCATAACCGTATCAAGCATGCCATTGCCCAGCTGCAGTTCAAATGTGGATGGGAGAGGGTTGTCTTTAAAATTATCCAGAATAACTGCGTTTTCACCAAGAGATGCCTTTACTTCATCAAGGGCCTCTGTATTTGATATATACCTGATGTCTGCTATTTCGCTGTCCTGCTGAAAATATGTCTCAAGTTCCTGTTTCTTTTCATCAGTTATCTCATTCTCAAGATATACCACAAGACCAAAGCTGCTGGACCATCGCTGCATGAAGGAGTCAATGTTAAATGTAATCATCAGAAACGAACAGAGAATGGACAGCCCGATGCTTATGGACAAAATGGTCAGGAGATTAATCCATTTTTCCATCCATATGCTTCTGAAAGCAGTACCAAGAAAATATCTAAGGATTTTCATCCTACAATTTCCTTTTCAATATGCCTGTTATTCAGAAAAAAGACCCTTCGTCCGGAGCCATAATAGAGGTCCTCATTGTGAGTCGCAATAAGCACGGTCGTCCCTTTTGTATTAATCTCTCTGAACAGCCTCATTATTGTCCGTGCATTGTCTGAATCAAGATTTCCGGTAGGCTCATCAGCCAGCAGCAGCATTGGCTGTGAAACCATTGCCCGCGCTATGACCACCCTTTGCTGTTCTCCCCCTGAGAGGTACTGGGGAAATATATCGGATTTGTGCAGCAGTTTGAGTTCCTTGAGCATGGCCTTGACACGTGAGATAATCTCTCGTGGGTCCATGTGATGTATTCGTAATGACAGGGCTACGTTTTCAAACACTGACTTATTAAAAAGGAGTTTAAAGTCCTGAAAGACAACTCCGATATTACGTCTGAAAAAGGGAACAGTCCTTTTCTTCAACTCGCTGACTTTCCAGTTGTCCACCGCAATATGACCGCTGTCTGCTCCTTCAGAGCAATATAACAGTTTCAGCAAGGTTGATTTCCCTGCACCGCTTGGACCGGTTATAAAGGCAAATTCCCCGCGATTCATGGACATGGTGAAATTTTTCAGAACGACTGCATCCTCATAGGACTTACTGACATCATCAAGCGTTATCACTTTCATATCTCCTTTATGAATATCTGTATTAGTTTAAATGCTAAGGGGAAATGATTATGTGATTTGACGTACAGAAATAAAATCAATCCACCTATAATTAGTGTCTGTGTATAAATTCAGTATCTCTGTCTGTCATTCCGGAGTCCCTAGCCGCGAATCCCGTTTTTTTAATAAGTTCTGGATGCCCGACTACAGACTTCGGGCATGACAAAAAAAGAACAGCAGTTTATACACAGACTCTAATTAATCGGTTTGACTGTCCATTAACTCCGAGAGCCTGCCTGCCATATCCGGGGAGAGTCTGTTCAGAGTCCTGTATTCATTGATCGCTGCATCGCTGTCATTAAGTTTCAGGTAAATAACCGCGAGGTTATAGTGTGCCTGTGCATTGTTTTCGTCAATGGTTATGGATTGCTGAAGGGAGTTTTTTGCCTGTTTATGCATATTGAGCTTTCCGTAGGAAATACCAAGACAGTAATGCGCCTGTGCATTATTCGGTTTTGCATGTACCACATATTTATATGACGATACTGCCTCCTTGAACATACCAAGGCTTTTATACACATTGCCAAGATTGAAATGTATGCTATCCTCAGAAGGTTTGTATTTCAAAGCGCGTTTATATGACTGGATGGCCTTCTTATACATGCCAAGATTATAAAAGGCATTCCCCTGCATTATATGTTTCGCACTTTTTGACTGGGCCCTGCCTGCTCCGTTTGGTTTCTTTCTTAATTTCCTGAAAAAATTCACCTTGATAACGGTTCTCTCCTTCGCATGATGAATACCATAATGTATAGTAATGGAGACTGTGAATATAG
>CAMYJJ010000384.1 GCA_947258735.1 Thermodesulfovibrionia bacterium
CCGATCGGAAGGACAATGGTTTACATCGGGATGGCTCTCAAAAGAGGCGGGAACGATTTCCGGGAACGTTATTGCTGTTTCCGGGAACCTGTGGAAGGTGCCGGACAAGGTAATGACTACCGCAATTTTAGTGCTGTTGCGGCTTTTTCAGAGTACTCTGGGAAGATCCAGTACTATCTCATTATGGATGAAAGAACGTCTGAGAGATGTTCTGATAACTAAAACGAAGCCCTCAAGTATCAGGTTTGAAAGGACGATGACAATCAACGGGGAGGATGATGGATTGCTTCTGATTAATGACCGTGTAATGGCTGGATCATCACTCATAACGGACATTTCCGTATCAAACAGGGATACACCCATCTAT
This sequence comes from Thermodesulfovibrionia bacterium, assembly GCA_947258735.1. Next base: position 368 of record CAMYJJ010000384.1, read on the forward strand.
GTACCCAGTTCGAGATATTATACAGTCATGAAGAACCCTTCTTTTCAGAAGAAGTTTTTTCCCCCGGTTCAAAATGCGGGACTTGACTGGAAGATAGGCGGAGACTCTGAAATTGAGTTTAACGTGAAATAATTATGGATGTAATGGAGGCAATAAAAAATCGCCGTAGTGTTCGCAGGTTTGAAGACAGAGAAGTCCCTGACCAGTTGATACGGGAAATCATTGAAGCAGGGCAATGGGCCCCTTCTGCCTGTAACCGGCAGGACTGGAAGTTTGTCGTTGTTGACAACCAGGAGATGAAGGAAACGATAACACGGGAGACAACAGCGTATTTTGTAGCTAAGGCACCTGTCCTGATATTTGTTTTTTACAGCAACCGCACGGACAACCTCGAATACAGAGACCACCTGTTAAGTGCCGCTATGGCAATTCAGAATATTCAGCTCGCAGCCTATGCAAAGGGACTGGGTACCTGTTGCGTCAATAATCTCCCTATCAAATCTCGACTGAGAAAAATTCTTAATGTGCCGGGGATGTATGATCCCGTCGCCCTGATTTGCCTTGGCTATCCCAAGGCATTTCCAAAGCCGATGAAACGGAAGGATAATCTTGATGGGGTTATGTGCAGAAACAGGTTTGACTTTCAGGGCGACTATCCTGCTGTTGATATGAAACTGCAGATCAAACGGGTTGTGAGGTACGTATATTACAGGATGCCCGCATCTCTCAAAAAACTTCTCGACCCTCTTGCGAGAAAATTTGAAAAGCGATTTGATAAGTAATGCCTGATCCAAACAAACTTTTAACTGATACATCATCTTTTCACTGGTTTATTCTCCTTGCTCTATTGGTGTCGGCGTTTGCTGTCAGGCTTCATAATATCAGTGCCCCACCGCACGACTTCGCCGGTGTGCGTCAATATCAGGCTGCCCATATAGCAAGGGCTTATTACCTTGAGCACCAGGAGGAAGTGCCGGAATGGAAGAAAAAGGTTGTAAACCTCAATGCTGAGCGAATGGGGTTGCTGCTCGAGCCCCGTATCCTGGAGAATCTGGCTGTTCTTGGTTATCGTATACTGGGGAAGGAGGCCCTCTGGATTCCCAGAGCCATGTCCTCCCTGTTCTGGGTGACGGGGGGACTATTTCTGTTCCTGATTACGAGGAAGATGACATCTTCTGCAGCGTCACTTTACTCCACAGCTTTTTTCCTGTTTCTGCCTTTCAGTATAATTTCAAGCCGGAGTTTTCAGCCTGATCCGTTGATGATCATGCTTATGGTAATGAGTGTTTTTATGGTTGTGCGGTACTATGAGAAGCCAGGGATGTTGGAACTGCTATCAGCTGCAGGAGTAACATCTCTTGCTTTACTTGCAAAACCCTACAGTGTATTCTTTATATTTTGCGTTTATATTTCTATAGGAATTTATAAGTGGGGGGTGCGGAGAACACTTTTGAGCACTCATATGATGGTCTTTTCCCTTGTGAGCTTTATCCCCACCACCGCATATTATGTTCATGGAATACTGACGAATGTGGGCTTTCTCAATGAGCTTGCAAAGGGAAGCTTTCTGCCTCACCTGATTTTCAGGGGCTATTACTGGAGCGACTGGCTTTTAATGATTGGACTGGTTGTAGGGTATATACCATTTATTGCAGGAATTGCTGGTCTGGTGACTGCTGAAAGAGGTCTCTACAAGTCGGTACTTTCCGGACTGTGGACCGGTTATTTGATTTTTGGCCTCATGTTTACAATGCACATCCACACCCATCAGTATTATTCAATGCCCCTCATCCCTGTTGTAGCTCTCTCAATAGGAACTGTGGCAGTCAGCATTGTGAATTTGATCGGGAAGCGGTGGAAAGCGGCTGCGATTACGGCGGGGGCGCTGGCAGTAGTTCTGATATTCGCTCTTTCACAGGAAAGCACAAAACAGTATTTGGCTGAAAATAAGGAGTCTTTAAAAGTTGTTGCCCGGTTTGTTGGCCTTAACCCCCAGATAAAGAGTGCTATATCCGGTGATTTTCAGGACGAGCTTCAAATGGCAAAACAGATAGGAGAAATTACAGGTCACAGCACAAACACTGTCCTGCTCACCCCTTATTTTGGCAGGGCAATAGCATTCAACGGGGAGTTGTCAGGTCTCCCCTGGCCAACACAGGGCAGCTTAAAAGAACGCAGGGAGCGAGGGCTGAAACCTCTCAGCAATGAAAAGCTTTTCAACAGCAAATACCTGACGATCAGGACTCACGGCGAGTACATAACATATACCCCTGATTACTTTATTATTACTGACTTCAAAGAATATGAAGTACAAAAAG
>CAMYJJ010000385.1 GCA_947258735.1 Thermodesulfovibrionia bacterium
CCCATCTTCAGTGTAGATAAGATACCGGAAATGATTGCTACGCTTGTAAACGAAAAAGTTGATGCCGTGCTTTTGCCTCAGGACTCGCTGGTAAAAGCAAGTGCAGATGAGATTATCCCTCCATTGAACAAACATAAGATACCATCGATCGTCACTATACCGGCCATGGTAGCAGATAACGGGGCATTTCTTGGTCTCGGACCCAACTATTATGACCTGGGGAAACTGGCAGCATACAAGGCGCTGGCAATTCTGCGCGGTGAAAAACCAAACGATGTTGCTTCAAGCACGCTGAAACGCCTGCACATGACAGTAAACCTCTCAACCGCCAAGGAGATTGGTGTAAACGTACCCATACAGATGTTACGAATTTCAACGGTCGTGAGGTGATGGTATAAGGATATGGTTAACCTTACAAGAAATGATCATGAGCAGAACAGTCCAGGATACATCCTGTTCGAATGTTCAACCAGAAACGGATAAATAGACGATGACAATGGATTTTTTCTCAATTATACAGGCTGTCCTTCCGTCCTTTGCGATTGTATTTCTCGGATACATCTATTCGGTGAAAGACAACACTCTGGACCTGAAGAGCATTGCAAACCTCATATATTACATATTTTCTCCCTGCCTTGTATTTTCATCACTGGCCAGGAGGTCCTTTCATTTTCAGGAGTTTCTGATGATAGGTTTCTCTGTGGTTGTGCTGATATTTTCTCTCATGGCAATTACATGGGTATATATGAAGCTTGCAAAGATAAAAGGTGGCGGGTTCTATTTACCGATCATTTTTATGGCAACAGGAAACATAGCGCTGCCCATGGCATTTTTTCTGTACGGTAATGAAGGGCTGGCAAAGGCGATCATTTTTCACCTTATTAACGTTCTTTTCATGTACTCCATGGGAGTATTCCTCGTAAGCAGACAGACCAATTTCAAGGAATTTTTCAAGATACCTCACCTGTATGCTGCCATTTTTGGTGTCATGGTTGCCACGGTAAATTTCCAGGTTTCACCAAGTGTGACAAAATATTTTTCACTCATAAGCGACGGAATCGATATTCTGGGTAAAGGGGCGATTCCCATGCTCATTATCAGTCTGGGATATTCACTTAAACGCACAAGAGTTGCCGACCTGAAGCATGGTATGGCAGGTGCAGGAATGCGTATTTTACTTGGACCGGCAATTGCGTTTGGTCTTATTGTGTTCTTCCGGTATATCGGACTGGCGCCGATCGAACAGGGGTATGACCTTGTTCTGTTCACTGATATAAGGACTACTGAGTCAATTATCATCCTCATGTCAGCCATGCCCGCCCCTATTGCGAGCTTTCTGCTGAATGAGAAATTTGATGACTGTCCTGAAAAGGCGGCCTCAATGGTGCTTATCGGGACATTACTTGTTATGATTACCATCCCCCTGATAATTGCCTTTTCCCAACAGTACATTTTTGGCGTGCAATTGCCGACGTTCATTGAATAGAGAGGAAACATGAACAACGATATGAAAAAAGAAAATGACCTATTGAAACAGAGGATTAAAGGATTTCATGAAATACATGCCATTCTTCAGCAGATAAGCGGAGACAGAACAGACAGAGAAAAAGGTGAGCCGTTGTGCCGCTACTTCAAAGATATATCAGGCGCCAGGATGGTCACGATATTTATAAAGAACCTGAAATCTGACAGGTTTCACTATTGGGCTGCATCAGATAAAGAGGGGCATACATATGCCGGTGGTTTCCTTGATACCGGCGGACTGGACCTCCTGCAAACCGCAGAACATGAACTCATAGCTGCACCATCACCTGCAATAACTGTCCATACGAAAAAAGGATTGTATGACTTTCACGATAAATACGTTGCGGCTGTTCCCATCAGGACTTCAACCGATGTATATGGTGTTCTCTTCTGTGAGTATGATAATTCATTTGCACTTGACGATGAATACAGGAGTGAAATGATCGCAGCATTTCTTGATCAGATCGGGCCCTATGTTGAGTGCAGGGTAGAAGTCCAGCAACTGCAGGACAAAGCCAACTCTCTTGAGCTGCTATATGAAATAGGCACCAAGCTCAGCAGCATCAGAGATGAGGACAAGCTGCTCGAGGCCATCCTTAACCTGATAGTTACTAATCTGCAGGTTGATCGCTGTTCCCTGATGATCATTGATGAAGATAGAAAATATCTGAGAATAAAAAAAGCAGTCGGGAAGTACGATATCGATATCACCGAGGTAAAGGTACCGATTGGTGAGGGCATAGCAGGTCATGTAGCCATGGGGACACGACCTCTGTTGATAAAGGACCTTTCCCAGGAAAAACACCTGATCAGTCATGTGCCGAAGAAGCATAACTTTCGCACTAATTCATTATTGAGCGTTCCCCTTGTCTCACAGGGAGAGGTCATCGGGGTAATTAATGTAAACAACAGAAAAGACGGAATGTCATTTGCAGAATCCGATATGGAGCTCCTGAGTAAAATTGCCTCAGAGATCGCTGCCATATTAATACGTTCATATATTGCGCTTCAGTTAAAAAAGTCCAAAGAACTGGACAGTGACATTAAAAAATTTATGGCTTAGATCATAAGAGTACTAATGGAGATTACCGGGCACAAATTATAGCATACCGGTATTAAGAGTTCACTTATTGTTTTCAGGTATG
>CAMYJJ010000386.1 GCA_947258735.1 Thermodesulfovibrionia bacterium
TCGGATACAGGGGTATTCTGATGAATTCATTCGGATGTGGGAGTATTACTTCTGCTACTGTGAGGCCGGTTTTACCGAGCGCTATATTGGAGATGTACAAATGCTGTTTACAAAGCCCCTTTCCCGGAGAGATGCACTGCTGCCGATTCTTGAAGAAGGAGATCAGAACTGTCCCGTACGCTCATAAATTTTATCGGATTTCAGGCGGGATGGTTTTCCGCCGTTCTGGGAGCTGCTCACGGAATGCCGTGGCTGGGGGTGATAGTTGTACCGATCGTACTTATGATCCATGTTGTCCTGTCACCGAACAGAAAAGGTGAGCTCATGCTTGTCCTTTCAGCAGGTGCGATGGGTTTCATTATCGATACCCTGCTGGTATCTGCCGATATTTTCACACCAATCCTATATCTTTTACCCTCTCCATTCAGTCCTCCCTGGATGATCGTGTTATGGGTAAACTTTGCCACTACGATTAATGTCTCTCTTCAGAAACTTCATGGACATTATCTTCTGTCAGCAGTTCTCGGCTCTGTCGGGGGACCTGCAGCGTATTACAGTGGAGCGAAACTCGGTGCTACAACTGCAATACCCGGGACTTCTGATATGCTCGTTCTGTCAGTTGCCTGGGCTGTGGCGGTTCCTGTGCTTTTCTGGATTGCGGATAGAATGAATAGAACATTTATCGTTAGTTCTCCTGAACAAAGACGTTAGAGACTTTTGTTCATCAATTATGCCCATCAGGAATTTCAGGTGATAAGGTAATTGGTTACTCTATTTATAATACCGACAAGTCTTGAAAATGGGAGCGGCAGGAAGTTTATTTCTTTATTTCTATTATCTTCAAAACAGATTAAGTTCAGAAATGAGGATAATTCATATGAGTCAATGATTCACTGGAACTTTGGAACCGATGATAACATCATGAAGTCTTCAGAAATGATGACAGTTCAAGCCTGTTGACTTAAAATATTTATCAGTGATTCAGGGTTGCTTTGCAGGCAAAAAAATAACTCGTTCATCAATGAGCTGTCAATGCAAGTGAATTGGTGGTTATTGGATTAAAGTAATAAGGTAAAATGAGTGATGCAAACCCTGAAGGATGATGACATGCAAAAAGCTAGTTGACAACAAAAAAAACCGCGGTGATTTTTTCACCACGGGTTTTCATTCAGTTGAATGGCTAGTTATACTTTGTTTCTTTTAAAATATCTTCTCGTTGCTAAAAGTGTACCACCAGTAATAAAAAGAATAGAGCTTATTGGCTCGGGGACAGCTATCGGCGTCAGGAGATAATGAGAATACGTTGAACCTCCAAGCGCAATTATCTGCCCGGAATCATTGATATCAATAGCAGACGATAATGTCTCTCCCGGGTCTGATGATAAGAGCAAATTGAGGTCTACCATGCCATCCTGACTGTTCCATACGAAAGCAAGAGGATCATCGAGTTCGTAAGAAGAGCCAACGACCCACCCTGAATCGTTAATTCCCTCTGCAGAACTAAACTTGTATCCTAAGCTTCCCAGGTTTTGAAGTCCCGTTGCGCTGTCCCATATATAAGCATCAGACCATGACTCAAATGGCATGGATCGGGTTCCGGCGATCTGACCAGATTCATTGATAGCATCAGCATAAGACAAATAGGGAACACTGGTCATGCCATTATCGATGTCCCATACAAAATTAAAAGGATAGTCACTATACCCACAACCAGGGTTAGAGGGACAATAATTAAGGGTTGCACCGACCAGCCTTCCCTGGTCATTCAAATCAAGTACAGTAATTTCCAGTCCACCCAGTGTCCCCAGGTCTGTAAGTCCACTGGTGCTGTCCCAAAAAAAGGCACCTTGCCAGAAAATGGAACCTATATTGGCAGACTCACCGGCAACCTGCGAATTATTATTAATAAGCCGGGCAGATCCAGTGAATCCGAGGTCCTGTACTACGCCGTTGTCCCAAATAACAGGATGTATAACGCCCTGGTCATCATAGTAGGAACCCGCAATCTGCCCCAGGTCGTTCAAATCCCAGGCATTTATGGTTTTGCCATCGGGAGTGAGTAAGTCGGTCCATGAGCCGTTTTCGTAGAGTCCCTGCGGACCAATAATCTGTCCGCTGTCATTGATCGCCCGGGCCTGACCGCCAAGGTCAACAACATCATACTGCGCATTAGCAACATTTGCTACAACAATAATAATTAAGAAGCTGAGAAATATATATATAATTTTATTCTTTCCCATATTAATCTCCAATTTTAAGTCGCGAAGATATTGTTGAAGCGAATTTATATAAAAATCTACTAAGTTTTAAAAGAATTTTATTTTTATGATAACAGATTACATCGACACATGCAATAATTTTCTTTATTTTTGTGAAAAAATGATCTCATCATCGTATCTAATTATTGATTTACAGTTGATATTTTCAGTACATAAGTGAAGTATGGATTGAAGATTATTTGATATAGCTTACAAATTGCGCTGCTTCCAGATTCAAGATAATAGATAATTATCAATGGATTTCAGCACCACCACATTTTCTCTATAAGATAATCATATAGAGAGCACCTCCGAAAGATATCGTTAAGCGGTATGCTTTTAGAAAGAGAAACTTCTAACCAAAAGGAGGTGTAATATGAGATTGTACACAGGCTTTGATTTGCAC
>CAMYJJ010000387.1 GCA_947258735.1 Thermodesulfovibrionia bacterium
TGTTGGCCTCCCAGAAATAATTTTCGTCAGTACGGGGCATCTCAGCAACAATACGAACCTTCGCAAGTCTGGCCCAGAAGTGAGAATGTGAGGTCCCAATGCTTGCTACCCTGTCACCCCGTACTAGTCCCATTTTGTTTAAGGTATTAGCAACCTGCCATTGCAAATGGGGTCGTGAACTGCCGAGCATCAGGGTGCTGTAGACTGGTGAATGCTGGATAGAGATTATAATCATTATGCAAGTAATGACTATAGATGTATAGCTTAATAGTCTTTTTGAATCTGCAGAAGCAGGCAGTCGTATACCGGAAAAAATCACCAGCCACAGCAGCATAAGAAACGGAGCAGTGTATCTTGGTGCCGTAGCTACCAGGCTGTATAATCCTAATGCCGCTGCGGCAGGAATCAGGATGCTCCAGTGGGATGCGATATCCTTCATAATCATCCACCGCCTTCGGCCCATAAGATAAAGAATTATGCTGCTGAAAACCAGAACACTATGACTGGGGTACAGTGTATCAAAGTAGCTTTCAAGGCTGATTAAAATGGCGCTAAATTGCTTTTTCAGATCAAATGGGGTTTCAATGCCGTCGTACCAGTAGGATGGGTCGTACCATACTGGGTATGTGGCGCTGATTGGAGTTCCAAATTCATAGAGGGCGGGCTTAACAAAAATCTTTCTGACAGGATGTTTGGGGGTGCCTTCGCCGGGGAGCGTACCTGTCCAATGACGACCTATGTTATTGCTGCTTACTCCCAGCCAGTAGTTGTATTTCCCTGAATCCCCGAACGTAAACCGGCCTTTTGCAGTTGAAATTGCGATTATGAAAGGGCTTGCTATAACGAGGAAAATAATGAAAGCGATCATAAATCGGGGCGATGATCTTCGCATATTGCCCATCGAGAATGCACTTACTAATAAAAAGACGAATGCCAGCGGGAACATGACTGATTTTGCCAGGTAGCCGAACCCGAGCACCAGGCCCAAAAGGGCAAATGTTAAATAACCATTTGACCCTATGTGTATGCGGAGTAATATTCCGCCGGCCAGATACACAAATGCTGCAACGCACATGTCAGGAGTTACACTTTCAATAGTAATCATCTGCAAAGAGGAATAAATGAACATGGAATACCCAAGTGCAATCCAGGCCCAGTCCGGAAAGGTGATGCTGCTGTCTCCTGGAGTCCTGTCCCTTTGAAACCGCTTGAAATGTATCAACTGCATCAGCAGGAAGTGAAAGCACCCCATTGTGCAAAGATAAATAAAAAAGTTAACAAGATGTACAACAGAGAATTCGTAATAAGGAGTCGGCTTCAAAATAATCATGGCTATTCCCAACAGCCAGGAGTACAGCGGGCTCCAATAGGCATTGATTGACGAATCCCAGTCACCCCGCATATACGCGTCAGCAATATCCATGTATGAGATTCCGTCCGCATTCATGGCATGACGCGCATCCCAGGCATGTAATGCACCCAGAATTATGCTTATAAGCCAGAAAAAGACTATTACACGCTTCGTGAGGGAGCTACTGTCAGAACCTGTGGAGAGAGTATTGTTTTGCGACTGGAAAGAATCAATGGTTTTTCTCATAGTTAGTTAGTTACTAATGCTATGCTACCTATAGATTTTTTCTGTTTCATTAACTTTATCGGCAAAAATACTACTCATTAACTCCGAGCCTCTTTTATTGAAATGGGGAACGTTTACGTAGAGATCATCATCAGAGACACTGTCCTGAGGATCAAAGATAAAAAAATCAGGATATTTTTGCTTAAGAGAACTAACAGTCTGATGATAAGCATCAATATATCCTTTGCTCTTAATCTTTTTATATAAAGAGCCCGGGACAGGACTTATTGAGAATATAATCTTGATATTATTATTGGCAGCGATGTCTAAAATGGACTTAAAGTAAGGATGAACAGGCTTGCCGATTATATTGTTGTTTTTGATAAAAAAATTATATTCCGGGTCAGGAGGCTGCCATGTGTCGTTAACGCGATACGGGTAGTACCCTTTGTCAGCATATACCCTCTGGATAAAACTGTTAAGCTCTTTGCTGGTCGGCAGCTTAAATGAGAACGGGTTTCCAATAAAATATTTTATACGATCATGGTGTTTAAAGGATGGTATCATTAACTTGAGACCTTGTTGTAAGTCTAAGTCTAATTCTTTTATCAGTTTGATCGTATTTCCTTTTTTGATGTCAGAAAATAAAGTTAACGATTTATCTTTAAACCATTTCATGTCAGCATTAGTTCCCAATGCATCAGAAAAAAAGGGAGCAACAACTAAATACCGGGGTTTCATGGAGTGCGTTTCTAAATAATTCTGCACTATTAAATAAGACCCTAATGGGCCCATTCTGCCAAAAAGCGACAGGTTAAAACACGAGAGCCCTGTTTTAGATTCAATGATATTGGGTATATATGCGGCATGACTATGTGAATCACCAATAATTATTATGTCATAATTATGTTCAGGAGATTGTGATATATCATTCTTTAACTTTATTCTTATCCCCTCAAAAGGCAGCCCGTTTTTGGGGATCGGGTTATAGAAGTAATCATCGAAATGAAGGTTGATCAATTCAAATATGATGATGGCTGCGAAAGCTTTCAAGAAACC
>CAMYJJ010000388.1 GCA_947258735.1 Thermodesulfovibrionia bacterium
TAGAATTTCTTCAGAGGTTTGCCCTTTTATATAATGCTCTCTATAGGTTAGATGGCCTTCCTGCAAAGTAGAATCTATACGCACTTCGTAGTCGTCTTCAGCAAGCTGTTGCATGAAATTATGACTGATGCAAAAGCCCCAGTCTTCTTTATAGTATGATGTGCGATATGGAATCCAGTCAGGATATTCAGGTAAAGTATGCACATGCTGCTTTAATTCTGACAGGGAGACTCTTTTATCCACAGGTATGCTGTAACCTACAACATGCAGGTTGGATTTTTGAAAGTCGATAATACGCTCGCCTTTTGAGTTTTTGACATAAGCGTCCTTAATGTTCCACTCTTTCGGAACATTCCAATCAAAAACATCAGTGCCGGTAGGCACTTCTTTTGCTGAAAGAGATATGTAATTTCCTATAATGTTTAAAGACTCTCTAAATCCGTCACCTGTGATACTGCGGCATATTGGATACAGTTTTTCCATCAACTCGATCATTTCCTGACTGATAGCGTCTAAGCTTAATGATTGTCTCAGTTCGGTAATGTTCATCTTTATTCGAATACCGCTACTTCCGGGATGAATACGACAAACTTACCGCCCCAATCTCGAATATGCGACATCTGCTCCATGATTTCATCCTTAATGTTCCAGGGAAGGATTACGAGGTAATCCGGTCTGGTTTTATTTATTTCTTCCGGGCTGTTAATGGGAATATGAACCCCGGGCAGGTATTGATTCTGTTTATGAGGACTTCTGTCAACCGTATAATCGATAAAATCTGTCCGGATACCGCAATAATTCAACAGAGTGTTCCCCTTTGCGGGAGCCCCGTAACCTGCGATTGACTTTCCGGCTCTTTTTTCTCTTACTAGGAAGTCGAGTATCTTTCTCTTAGTCTCTTTTACTTTTTCTCCGAATGTCAGGTAAAAATCAAGGGTGTTAAACCTCATCTCGATTTCTTTATTGATAAGACTGTGTACCCTTTGAGTAATATTGCGTGAATCATCCTCGCTGTGGCAGGCATATATTCTCAGAGAGCCTCCATGTGTCGTAACCTCTTCAACATCAAATGTTTTCAGACCATGAGTCTCAAACACTTTTTTTACAGTAATGAATGAAAAATATGAAAAATGTTCATGATAGATTGTATCGAACAGGTTATCTTCCATTAAGTGCAATAGATGAGGGAACTCTATTGTAATTATTCCATTTGGTTTAAGAGCGATTTTTAATCCCTTAACGAAATCATTAAGGTTTGGAACGTGGGCCATTACGTTATTCCCGATAAGCAGATCTCCCTGAATTCCTTCATTGGCAAGTTCTGATGCCGTTTGTGTGCCGAAGAATTTCGTAATAGACTGAATCCCTTTTTCTAATGCAGCTTTTGCAACATTTTCCGCTGGTTCAATTCCTAACACAGGCACATCTTTTTCTTTGAAGTATTGCAGGAGGTACCCATCATTGCTGGCTATCTCGATTACCTGACTACTGGAATCAAAACCGAATCTGTCGATCATGTGCTGAACGTATGTCTTTGCATGCTCCAGCATGGAATCGGAGAAAGAGGAAAAATAAGCATAGTCACTAAAGATGCTCTCGGGTGATTCAAATTCCATGAGCTGTACCAAATAGCATTTACCGCAAACATATGTATGAAGTGGGTAAAAAGGCTCCATTTTATTTAGCTGATCATTTTTTATGTATGAGTTTGCAAGTGGCGACATGCCAAGGTCAACAAAAGTTTGCTGTAAAGGGGTTTCACAAAAACGACAGTTGCTGGTTTTATTCATAGGATTAAACTCCCGCTCAGGTTATATTTATTGTTGAGCTGATCATGAAGGTACGTGCGATAGATCTACAAAAGGATGGCGCTCATGTCCTCTTACCGTCTGAAAGTACTGGTGTTGAAGTCTGCCCAGGATTTCCGGTTCTTTCTCAAGCAACTGACCTTCAATTGATTTTACTAATGTCAGTTCTGCCAGAGTTCCGCAGGTGGCTATCTCATCCGCTATAATAAGTTCGGTCCTGTCGATTGGACGGCGTATAAATTTAATATCCAGTGAATGGGCCAGCGCTTCGACTATGTCAACTGTTATGCTTTCCAGCGCGCCTTCTGTTGCAGGAGGCGTATAGACAACTCCGTCCCGGACGATCAGCACACAGCAGGTTGTTGCTTCGGCGACGCGGTCCCATTGATTGAGAAGGACCATATCTTCGCATCCAAGAGCCTGTCCTTCTATCTTTGCGAGACGCGCAACCTGGTAGTTGGTACTTGTCTTTATTCTTGCCGGTAATGATATGTCTGGGCTTCGCTTCCAAGTGCTGACACCGAGGTTGATGGGTTCCGGTATCTGTTTGTCCAGATGATAAGCAGTGATAATAAGGTCAGCGACAGTATGTTCTCCCCAATGCCCCTCTGTTACATAAAGGGTTGTTCTGGCCCACATATCACGATCAGGCCCCAAGAGCGCCTTATGCAGATCAAAGATGGGTTTTGCAAACTGATCATAGGAGTATTCGAAAGGAATGTGAAGTAAACGTGCGGAACGGCGAAGCCTCTCATAATGTTGATGGAGATTAACGATTGCAAAACGTCCGTTAGGCTGCCAGTAACCCTTGATCCCT
>CAMYJJ010000389.1 GCA_947258735.1 Thermodesulfovibrionia bacterium
GAACACTTGGATTGCCTGAACAGGCCCCGTTTGACTGCATAATAGTAACTGCCGGCGCGCCCGATATTCCGAATCAGTATATTGACCAGATGAACGTTGGCGGAAGGCTCGTCATTCCTGTAGGAAGCAGGTACGCGCAGACTCTGTATCGTATACAAAAAACATCTGAAGGATCGGAAAGACAGGAATCAACTGCATGTGTGTTTGTACCCCTTATAGGAAAAGCAGGGTGGAAGGATAGTTAGTTTTGGTTGCGAATAAATTGAATTGTCACTACTGCCCCTACAATTGAATATTGACAGATTTTATATAATTTATGAAATAATATAGGACTTAATTTTCAGGAGATGCTCAGGAGGCAAGATGATCGACGAATCAAAGAAGATCTGGATGGATGGAAAGTTTGTAAACTGGGCTGATGCCAATGTGCACATACTTACTCATACACTTCATTATGGAACAGGGGCGTTTGAGGGCATTCGCTGTTATAATACCAGACAGGGGCCTGCTGTGTTCAGGTTGAAAGAGCATGTGGACAGGCTGTTTGATTCGTGTCATATCCTTAATATGAAATCTCCTTATACGCATGATAAAATTTCAAAGGCGATTGCCGACACAATTACTATTAATAAGCTGAAGGAATGTTATATACGTCCTCTGGTCTACCTTGGCTATGGAGCAATGGGATTGTTTCCGACTGATAATCCCGTCAGGGTTGCGATAGCAGTATGGCCGTGGGGCGCCTATCTCGGAGAGGACGGCCTTAAAAACGGTATCAGGGTAAAGGTATCATCTTTCACAAGACTGCACGCAAATATAACCATGACAAAGAGTAAGACCTGCGGTGACTATGTAAATTCTACTCTTGCGAAAAGCGAGTCAGTTGCCTGCAAATATGACGAGGCCCTGTTGCTCGACACTAACGGTTATGTTGCAGAGGGAACAGGGCAGAATATCTTCATAGTGAGAAACGGCGTCCTGCATACCCCTCCGCTGCCGTCTGTTCTTGAGGGTATCACGAGAAAGAGCATTATGGAAATGGCAGAAAATGAGAGGATCGAGGTACGGGAAACATATTTTACAAGAGATGAACTGTACATTGCTGACGAAGCTTTTTTTACCGGAACTGCTGCTGAGGTGACACCGATCAGGGAAGTTGACGGTCGTGCAATTGGCGGGGGCAAACCCGGTCCGATCACAAAGAAGCTCCAGAAGCTGTTCTTTAAGATAGTAAAAGGAGAGGCCCCGAAGTATAAGTCCTGGCTTGCTTATATTTAGACGTTGTCTTTATACATTTGAATTATCAATTAATCCGGCTGTTTCAGCCGGATTTTTCTTAACTTGATCCCAACTTATTGAAACTATCCTAATGATTGTCATCCTGAACTTGTTTCAGGATCTCAACCATATACAAGCAATTATCTGAATTGCAGGAAAGCTTTCCGAGGGGGGCAAGTAAATTTATCACCCCCTCCTTAATCCTCCCCGTTCCCAATGATCTCATTAAAGATTTTTACGCACCCTGTCGAAATTAATGTATGAGAGAGGAGGAGGGAGATATATGAAAACAATATTTTATCCACCGCTTGAAAATATTGAACCGCCAAGGCAGCAGTCAGAAAAGAACAGTATTACTATACGTGGTGACGGAATGCTTAATGTTCACAGGGAGAGGCGTGCATTTGACAGAATGCCAACAGAGATGGACGCCAGATTTATGTGCGGAAACAGGTACTATGCCGGGAAGATTACAGACGTATCGGAAAAAGGAATGTTCATAAACACTGATATCAGGCTGCCCAATAACATTACACTGGATATAATTATGCTTATTGACAATGAGATTGAGATTGTCCCTGTAACCGTTAAAAGGAGTGTTGAGGCATCATATTGTTCTGATAATATTTCATCCGGCGGTATGGGAGTTGAGCTGATTAAATCTCCGGCAAAATTCCTGATATATGTGAGCGATCTGAAGTCTGCTGCATAAGAGCTGTGCACTACTGCAATACCTGCATTGATTATATTAATGTAGTACATTAATACAGTTATGCTAACACACCGAAAAACCAAACCAAAGAAATGACGTCTTTATGTCTTGGGGATTTCTCTGTCACTATGACATCCACTTTTATATGATCATGCTGTTATGTTATAGTTTTACGTTCTCAACAGATTATCAAAGTCAGTATTTCATATTAATAAGCTGTCATACCGGACCTGTCTGCCGACAGGCAGGCAGGTTGCCGGAATGACAAAAAAACAAATTAAATTTATAGCGTTCAAGAGAATAGTTTAAAGTACTTAATCTTTCTAAGTTCTAACTTCGTACTTATTATATGCCCGAACTTACCCCTTTAATGAAACAGTACCTGGATATTAAGCGTACCTATCCTGATGCCATTGTTTTTTTTCGTCTTGGTGATTTTTATGAGATGTTTGGTCAGGATGCTGTCGTTGCTTCGAAAGTCCTCCAGATAACATTGACTTCAAGGGACAAGAATAAGAAAGACCCTCTCCCGATGTGCGGTGTTCCTCATTTTACCTCTGAATCATATATGGCAAAGCTTGTGCTGGCAGGTTATAAGGTGGCTGTCTGTGAGCAGGTTGAGGACCCGAAGGA
>CAMYJJ010000390.1 GCA_947258735.1 Thermodesulfovibrionia bacterium
AGGCATCTTCAAGACTAAGTTCTAAATACTTCTCAAATAGTTTTTTGGGACGTATTTCTTGCTCTTTCATAGATTGTGAATTCTTGATGATTTTATCATTTCGGATAATACTGCAAAAAAGGATCAGCCTCCATTGCTGCAATTACGTTTTTCAGGTCCTCAGGCGTATCTACAGCATAACTGGTGGCATCAGTCTTGATCATTTTAACCTTGTAATCATGTTCTAAAACGCGAAGCATATCAACGGATTCAATTATTTCCAGCGGGGTTGGTGGAAGTTCGTAATATTTAATTAGAAAGTCCCTGCGGAAAGGAATGACACAAACCTGTTTCAACATTGGTAATTTTTCAGCCCCTTTTTTCCAGGAAGGTATCGGTTCTCTTGAGAAATAAAGAGCATTTCCCTGAAGGTTGACAACGACTTTAACTTCATTTGGGTCGTTATGTTCTTCACGGGTTTTCAATGGACTCATTAAGTTCAGTACCTGAATATCCCGATCATCCAACATTGGTTGAATGGCATCCTGCAGCATCTCTGGAGTAATCATAGGTTCGTCACCCTGGATCATGACAACTATATCCACCTGCTCGTCCAGTGATTCCTCTATTGTAAGCAGAGCTTCAACCGTTCTATCACTGCATCTTTCATGGGTATCCTTTGTCATGATGGCTTTACCACCAATTGATTCAATATATTTCAAAATAACGTCATCACATGTTGCAACATAGACTTCATCGAGTAGTGGACTCAGTTTGCAACGGTAATAAACATGACCTACCATGGGAATACCATGGATTTCTGCAAGGGGTTTACCCGGAAAGCGGCTGCTGCCCATCCTGGCTGGAATTATGCCAATAATTTTCATTTGTTTAATCCTAATTATTATTTAGAAAATTAACTTTTACTCAATTTGTATTGTTCTTCAATTACTCTAAGAATTCCCTGCCCAAGGTCTACATGCAGTGGGGGGGCATATTTCTTACCTACCTTGGGACTGAAAGAATAGGGTGTAATTTCATAATGGCTTGAACTCCCTCCCTGGTCGAATTTTAAGGTAATGGGATGATGAAGCATTTCAGAAATCATCTTTAATAGATCACCAACACGCATTGGTTGATGACCGGTAAGAATAATATTCTCGTTAGCATATTGAGGCTTTAGAATTTCGACAGTGCTAAAGGCGGCATCTTCAACATGGATATACTCACGCAAAGAATTTGAACTCCCGTAATAAGATATTTCTCCTGTTGTAAGCGCTTCACTCACAAAACGATAAATTGCATTCCTTTTATCAGCGCGAGGTCCATAAAGTGAACCATATCGAAGAATTGTATAATCTATTCCAAGAATATCATGATAACCTTCAATATACATTTCACAAGCCTGTTTGCTGCACCTATAGAAACCACCGTATTTAGAATATACATATACAGAACTTGCGAAAACATATCGCTTAACTTTATGCTGAACACAAGCCTCCAGAATAATAGCACTTCCAAGGATGTTGTACTTAATGGTATCTATGGCTCTCTGGTTTGCTTCGTCAAGATCAGCTAATCCGGCGAAGTTAAAGACCGCTTCTGAGCCTGCAATAGCTTCTGCAACTTGGTCCTGGTTAAGTATGTCCCCAACTATCATCTGTTGTTCGGGTTTAAGCCATGGTGATTGGACAAGATCAAAAATAATAACTTCATGACCTGCTTCTGTAAGTTTGTCGCAAACATGCGAACCAAGGAAACCTGAGCCGCCAAATACTGTAATCTTCATGATTTCTCTTCAAGGTTGAATTTTATAATTCGGGCATTGACTCCCGCTGTAAAGGAAAACGGCATCGGTACCGTAGGCAATAAACTGGTACCCCTGTTCAATCCGGGAAACCAGTTCCTCCCTATCTGGCTGGACGATGTGTAATCCCATAGGCACATTAGAACTTTTAGCTTTTTGAGATATAACAATTAAAACTTGGTGGAAATCAGGGTTATTAAAATCAGCAGTAATGCCCATAGATCCGGAAAGGTCATATGGGCCAACCATGATTGCATGTAAGCCATCCACACTTAAAATGGCATCAAGGTTATCGACTGCATTGATATGTTCGATTTGTGCGATAATAAGTGTAGATTTGGAGTTTGCCTTTCTGTAGGAATCAAACTGTCTGCCAAAAAGATTTGCCCGGGAATATCCAACCCCCCTGTTGCCCCTGGGCGGATAGTGCGCCCACGCTATGCCATTTTCCAGTTGCTCTCCGCTTTCAATCATGGGAAGAATAATTCCACAGGCCCCGGCATCAAGAGCAACCTTGATGTCTTTTGGGTTACATTGCGCCACTCTTGCCAGTGGAGCAGTTCCTCCCAGTTCGAGCGCTCTGAATCTGTCCGGCAGCTTCTTTCTTGAGAACCCTCCATGTTCCAGATCAACCGCTACCCAATCGTAGCCTGACTTGCCCATAATTTCGGCTACATCTGAGCTGGGGAGCTGCATCCAGGAACCAATGGACGGTATGCCTTCACGTAGTTTATATATAATTTCAGGTGTCATGTAAATCTGAGTCCTTGATCTGTTTAAAGTTTGTGAACCACTTGATCGCCC
>CAMYJJ010000391.1 GCA_947258735.1 Thermodesulfovibrionia bacterium
TTATGTCGAAACTGATCGGTCCGATAAGGTGAAGACAGGCATTCATGCCGACACATTGCCGGGCAATGTTTCCCGTGTTTGGCGGTATTTCAGGTTTGTAGAGAACAACGTTTAACATATGTACTATTTGACTGTGACGTGAATACTGCAAGTATTACAGCTTTGGTTTTGAACACTCAGAATTATATCACATAGCTAAGGATGAGGGGCCAGAGGGAACTGTTTCATAAAAAGGATTTAATAATTTTAAGAAAGAAAGGAGATAGTATTAAGAATGTTAGTTCATGCCTTCTTCTGTTTTTTCAGGACATGCCTTATGCCCAGTGCAACGCTGCCGCTCAGGAATAATATCGAACTTACAGGCTCGGGTACGACCGGAGGTGCTCCGTTTGGACGTGCTATAAAATCGAACTTATTGTCGCTGTCAAAATTGTTAGTGGCCAATGCATTATTATAGGCGGTAACCCATGTTCCTTTGTCTTTCCCACTTTTTGCGTAAAAATTACCCCACACAGGAGCCCGGTTAGTGGTGAGCTGGTAGGTAACATCCGCCCCTCCTATATCAAACTTGATTCCATAGAGGGGAGTCTCTGAAGGAAAGTCGGGGTTGCTGTTCCCATTACTGTCTCCGCTCCAGTGGTTCGGCCCTTCAATGCCGCTCCCGTATGTGAGAGGATTTCCGTTTACTGAAAAATTGCTGAAATCATTTTCTGTTGCGCCGGGAGAGACTTCAAGTATGAAATGCGAGATGTCTTTGCGGTCAGCAGAGAGCCTGTATGTGTATGTCCAGAGCAATGACTGCGTATCCTGGGAAATATCCCAGTCAATTGCGAAGGAATAAGGCCAGTAACCGCCAAGCCCATCCTGTGAATTGGTAGGATTAGAACTAAACGTTCTCATGTCGTCCAGATCATCAGGATAAGCAGCTTCGCTGTACAAGCTCGCATCGACTGACAACACAAATGAATAAAGCACAAGAGAAATAGTAAGAGCGATCAGTTTTTTCATTGATTGGGAACTCTCTCTGCTGCATGGGAAAATGACAGCTTATAAATCTCACATGACTCAAAATTTCCACTGCAGTAATAGATCGCTTTTTCAATATCACTGCTGGTAAGCCTGGAGCAATAACAATCCAGACAGGGATCATTTAAATGGGGGCACAGCTTTTTGTTACGAGTTGCTAATATCATGTACCAATTCGTCCTTTCAATTAACAGATATTCGATATGTTGTAAAAATATAATACAATTTTCGTGCCAGGATAAAAATTGAGATAAACGTATATAAAACAATAGGATAATAAGTCATATGATAAAGCCGATAGAATTATACTATGTGTCATTGCACACATGTGACGCACGCTTTCTGGTATGTCACACTTATTTACAGTAACCACTGCCATCATAGAAATGTACTCAACTTTTTCAATGAGACCATTCAGAGACGATTAGTTTAGGAGAGCCTGATATCTCCTTTTCGGTATGAAATATCAGTAATGGCCCTGATTGTTTGACAAAGAGAGGAGTCATGACAGAGTATATTTGTGTGTAGAGGAAGAACTCGTCTGTATCTGAGGAAATCCCGCATCCTGAGATCTGAATCCTGCACCTCATTGTCCGGTCTCAGGCAAATATGATGGGACAATACATTTATTATGAACATTCAGATGATTGAGTCCCGACATATAAAAGGCATTCTCTTTATTTTTTTCGCTACTGCTCTTATTAGTTCTCAGTATCTGTGGGATTTGACTTCATACTTCAGGCCTGAGGAGATTCAGAAAATATTAAGAGATTCCGGTGCATGGGCGCCTGTTGTGTACATGAGTGTTATGGCTGTAGCAGTAGTAATCAGTCCCATTCCGAGTCTCCCCCTGGACATTGCAGCCGGAGGTTTTTTTGGCCCTCTTCTCGGTACGGTGTATTCTGTACTGGGTGCTTTTTGCGGGGCTCTTGCAAGTTTTCTTGCCGCGCGTTTTCTCGGGCGTGAACTGATTGAGCGGTTCCTCGGCGGTCACATAAACTTCTGCACAAGCTGTTCAGACAAAGTCCTTACCAGGATCGTTTTTTTCTCCAGACTGCTTCCTGTAGTTTCTTTTGATGTGATCAGTTATGGGGCAGGTCTTACAAAATTGTCTTTGCGAAATTTCAGCATAGCCACATTCTTTGGCATGATTCCGCTGACATTCCTCTATAATTATTCGGGATCAGTCCTGGTGTTCGGGTCCGGCGTAACCTTTATGTTTGGTCTGGTTATGGTTGTTCTCTTTTTTCTAATACCCCGCTGGCTGGAAGGGAAAGATTTCATGAAGAATATGAAACATGAATAAAGGGCGCCATGAAGAGCGGGGAAAGAACTTTTATTGTTCATTTGCCTTCCCGTGGTAAAATAGAGAACGATATTACATTTTCTTGTTACAAAAACAGGATCAATTTACTTATGGATAAATATTTTATTGACAAAAAAGGTAAAGCCGAAGAATATGTGCAGGGGGTTCGGGGGAAAAAGGATGTACATTTTCCGCTCTGTCTTGCTGTGAAGTACGGGCACGATGTTTC
>CAMYJJ010000392.1 GCA_947258735.1 Thermodesulfovibrionia bacterium
CAAATCAAAGCCTGTGTACAATCTCATATTACACCTCCTTTTGGTTAGAAGTTTCTCTTTCTAAAAGCATACCGCTTAACGATATCTTTCGGAGGTGCTCTCTATATGATTATCTTATCAAGTATTCATCAGATTAATTTGAGTCTGTCCTTAAATTCAACCATTGAACGGTCATTCCCGCAGCCTGTTTATTGACTGCCAGCTCTGGCTTCAGGTATTACAAAAAAAAGGAACTTTATGGACAAACACTACTTAACTCGGGATATTTTCCTGCAGCAATAGCTTCAGTCGGTTAATTACTTCAGCAGGCCGGACCTTCTCTGTTTCTCTGTTCCTTCGCGATTTGATTTCAACCAGTCCATCAGCCAGGGTCTTTTTTCCAATAATCACCTGAAAAGGAATACCGATCAGATCAGCGTCCTTGAACTTGATGCCCGGCCGCTCATCTCTGTCGTCCATCAGAGGTTCAATAGAATGCTCCCTCATCTGGCCATACAGTGTTTCAGCAGTCTCCATGATTTCATGAACTCTGGGATCAAGCGGAATTATCTCTACATCAAAAGGAGCAATACTCTGCGGCCATATCATGCCGTCCTTATCATTGTTCTGTTCTATTGCTGCAGCTGCTATGCGCGCAGGACCTATTCCATAACTGCCCATGATAATCGGGTTTTCTTTTCCATTTTCATCGAGAAAGACCGCCTTTAAGGACGTTGAATACTTCGTGCCCAGTTTAAAAATGTTTCCGATCTCTATCACCTTTTTTTCGATCAGGTCAGCATCACATTTCGGACATCCATCACCCTCCCCTGCAACATGAATGTCCTGCCATTCAGCATCGAAATGCTCACCCGGTTTCAGTCCTTTTGTATGAAACCCTGCTTTATTTGCCCCTGAGATATACACGCCCTTTTTCAGCGAGATGTCTGCTACCATTTTCAGGTCCCTGTTATGAGGACCGATAAATCCGGCCTCCACACCCAGGATTTCTTTCACCTCTTTTTTCTCAGCCGGTCTGAAGTTGCCGACTAATCTATTAAGTTTATGTTCATGAAGCTCCTGGTCTCCCCTGACAAGGGCCATGAACGGGCCGTCATCACCGATCAGGAGCAGGCTTTTTATAAAATACACAGGTTCTGTATTCAGGAAATTTGATACTTCAGTGACTGTCCTTTTTTCAGGAGTTTCAATATCCTCAAGGTTCCACTCACCATCCTTATGTGCCAGCTGAGGGACCGGTCTGGAGAGGGCCAGTTCAGTATTTGCTGCATACCCGCATGCATCACAGAGCACAACAGTATCTTCGCCTGCAGGACTCGGTGCCATAAACTCGTGGGCAGTGGCGCCCCCCATCATCCCGGGATCGCTGTCGACTTTATAAAACTCAAGACCGCACCTGCTGTAGATCCTGTTATATGCCTCTGCATGCTTCTGGTAATTTTCTTCCAGCCCCTGTTCGTCCTTATCAAAACTGTAGCTGTCCTTCATGATGAATTCACGCGTCCTTAATACCCCGCTTTTGGGTCTGGCTTCGTCCCTGAACTTGGTCTGCATCTGATACCACACCTGGGGCAGGTCCCTGTATGATCGTATCTCCATTGATGCAAGCCACGTAATGATCTCTTCGTGGGTCATCCCCAGACACATGTCCCTGTCCCCCCTGTCCTTTAACCTGAACATCTCGTCCCCTATCTCGTCCCATCTGCCGGTCTTCTGCCATATGTCTGCAGGATGAAGCGCGGGCATGGAAATTTCCTGGGCACCGATCGCGTCCATCTCTTCCCTGATAATCCTGTGGACCCTCTCCATGACCTTCAATGCAAGGGGCAGATATATATACAGTCCGGCCGCAAGCTGTCTTACATATCCGGCACGTAACATTAATATATGGCTTATGGCCTCAGCCTCGGCAGGGGCCTCACGCAATGTAGGGATAAACAGCCTGGAAAATCTCATATATATTTCTCCTTAAGAAGTCTTTAAAAAAAGCTATTTTATCACACAAATTACATTAATGGCAGAATCCATTATTACTTTTCCGTTCTGAAGTTCTCTTAAGTGTGTTCTAAACAGGAACCACTTCGAGATACAATATAAACAGGTTGCTTTGTGGACCTTCCCATTCTGCCCACAGACAGACAGGTTAACTTAATTACATTTGACAGGTGGCAGGTATTCTAAAAAACGTTTATTCGATTAACTAATTAGTGTTTGTGTATAAACTACAGTTTTAATTTTTTTCATACCCGAGTTCAGTAATCGGGTATCTCGAGCGAGTCTACGCGAAGAGTCGCTTTGACCAGAACCAATTGAAAAGCCTGGATTCCCGACTAAGGACCTGCCGGCAGGCAGGTTTCGGGAATGACGGACAAGGAAGTCGAGTTTATACACAGACTCTACTTAGCGGGTAAAAGAGAGAATATTAAGGCTGGATCAATATCATTCCTATTTAGAATATATATTCAAAATGGAAGCAATTCCCTGAAACAAGACTTTAGACTAATAGCTGCCATCTTCAAAGTTATCCTATCGGTGAAGATGTCATGTGAAAATAAT
>CAMYJJ010000393.1 GCA_947258735.1 Thermodesulfovibrionia bacterium
TTAATATGAAAAAAACGGTGCTTGTTACCGGAGGGGCCGGTTTTATAGGAAGTAATTTCGTCAGGTGTTTATACAATAAATACCCGGATTATAGGATAATAGTCCTTGACGCATTAACATATGCGGGAAGCATTGAAAACCTTCCCGTAGATATTAACAAAAAAAACGACGATAGACTAGTCTTCTGGTATGGAAATGTCAAGAACGGCGAGCTTGTTGACACACTTGTGTCCCAGTCAAACATAGTAGTCCACTTTGCTGCTGAAACCCATGTGACACGTTCCATCTACGATAATCATCTTTTCTTTGAAACTGATGTCCTGGGTTCCCAGACTATAGCCAATGCGGTTTTGAAATATAAAGACAGAATAGAAAGATTTATCCATATATCAACATCAGAAGTTTACGGTACTGCGAGAGCTGAGAAAATAAATGAGGAACACCCTCTCATGCCAATGAGTCCCTATGCCAGTGCAAAGGCGGGTGCTGACAGACTTGTGTATTCCTACTGGGCAACCTATGATATCCCGGCGGTAATTATCCGCCCCTTTAATAACTATGGTCCTTACCAGCACCTTGAGAAAGCCATCCCGAGGTTTATCACGAGCTGTATTCTGGATGAACCGCTCAGGGTTCACGGTGACGGGAGTGCGGCACGGGATTATGTTTTTGTTGATGATGTATGCAGGGCTGTCGATACAATTATGAATGCTGATATAAACAAAATAAGGGGAGAGGTCTTCAATGTGGCCAGCGATGTCCATCGCTCAATTCTTTCAATAGCGAAAGATGTGGTCAGGATGATGGGTAAGGATGATTCGCTTATTGAATTTGTCGGAGAACGCCCGGGGCAGGTCTTCAGGCATACAGGTGAAACTTCCAAAATAAGGTCCCGTACTGACTGGAAACCTGAAGTGAGCTGGGAAGATGGGCTTGAGAAATCAATCCACTGGTATAAGAAAAACACAAACTGGTGGGAAAAGCAGATGTGGATGAGGGCCGTGCCGATTATAACGAAGACTGGAAACCGGGAACTCCATTAATACTATTGTGATTATATGAAGGATATGAAAAAATTTGACAGAAGTGTATCGCTGCTCTGCTGGGCATATAATGAAGAAGTATCGATTCAGGAGTATCTTGAGCGGGCAACCCGTTTAATGGATGCAACGGTTGAACATTATGAAATTGTACTCATAGATGATGGAAGCACTGACAGAACGTATGAAATAGCAAAGACATTCCAGAGTGAAAATCCAAGGTTGAAAATCTTTCAGAACGAGAAAAACATGAATGTTGGCATTTCAACCCGGAGGGCCATTCAGAATGCGTCAAAGGAATTCCTGTTCTGGCAGACAATTGACTGGGGATATGATATATCAAATTTAAGATTCTACCTCGATTATCTGAAAACCTATGATATTGTGCAGGGTGTCAGGAGAAAGCCTGTTAAAATAAAGGTGAAAGTGCTTAAACCGATAGCCGGCTTATTAAAGCTGTTTGGCATCAAACACCTTACAAGACGTTCCGACAATATTCAGAAAGCAATAGTATCGGTAACGAACTATTGCTTGATAAGAACACTCTTTTTAATTCCACTGTCAGATTTTCAGAATGTGACTTTTTATCCATCGAAGTGGATACAATCCGTTGATTATGAGGCGAGAAGTTCATTTGCCAATCCTGAAGGGCTCATAAAGTCCTACTGGAATGGAATGTCCATTAAGGAAGTGCCGATAAACTTTGTCCCAAGGAAAGAAGGAAGTGCAAAGGGAACCCGCCCTAAGGCAATTATGAATTCTGTGAAAGATATATTCCGATTATGGTTTAAGTGGATAGTGTTAAGAAGGCGGTCGTTTACAAAGAAAGGCGAAATTTGCAGACTGAGCCCATCAGGACAAGAGAACACATATGAAAGTATTATTACTGATTCCTCCTACAGATTTAAAAAGATCTTACGGTGAACTAAAGGAGTTTTCAAACCCGCAGCCTTCAATAGGTCTTGCCTATATTGCATCTGCCTTGAGAGAAAGCGGACATGACGTTGAAGTGGTTGATGCTTACGTGAACAATTACGGCCTGGTGGATATCATGGATATCATAGGGCAAGGCCTTCCTCAAATAATTGGCATCAGCGTTCTAACGCCGTCTGCTGAAGTAGTCTACGAAATTTCAGAAAACATCCGTAATGCCTTCCCGGACATAAAAATTATTATGGGCAACATGCATGCTTCCCTTTTTTCTGATGAAATATTATTAAAGAACCATGCTGATTTTATCGTACATCGTGAGGGCGAGCAGACTATGATGGAACTCATGAAGGCATTGGGGAACGGGACTGATATCGATGATATTCAGGGTATTTCATTCAAAAAAGGCGACAGCATAATAAATACTCCTCTGAGAATGCACATGGAAAATCTTGATACTCTGCCCTTTCCCGCATGGGACCTTTTCCCTATGGATAAATACTCGACTGACCCGAGAACCGAAGTGAAAAAAGGTTTTACCGAGATGCAGATACTTGCTACGCGGGGCTGCCCGAATCAGTGC
>CAMYJJ010000394.1 GCA_947258735.1 Thermodesulfovibrionia bacterium
TGGGCGCTGATTTTTATTTTTTCATTTTCTCTGCCCATTTCCAGACAGAAAATTTTATTAGAATTGAGTCGGGGCATCATCACTCTTTAATATTTAATGATATGTGTCCGATTACCACGCCTTGTCTGTTGATCCTGATTACGTATTCTCCAAATCTGAGCCTGTCAAAATGCGCCTCACCTTTTTCCGCAACATCAGATGCTATTTCCCGATCTGGATTAAAAAGACTTATTCTCAATCCATCGGAAGGCAAACCGGAACTAACGTTTTTTGTCGTGATCTTGATGTTCACAGAGCCATGGCCAGTTCTTTCAACATCTGCCTCAGCTTCCAGATCTGAGAATACCTTGCGTAAGGTAACCATATTGGATGAAACAGTCTTTTTCTCTCCCCTGACAGGAACAGGCACTGCACCATATGATATTGACAGGTTCCCAGGATTTAATATCTCAATTGTCTCCCTGGTAAATTTCAGAATAACATCAACAATTCCTGCAGTTACGTCTTTCTTCTTTTCATTAATCAGGTCCATAGCTTTATGAACTAAAGCAGGAGGAACGTCCGGCAAGCCGTCAAGAGCTTCCTCTTCCAGTATTGTTTTATGTAAGATGATTTGATCCAGGCAGTCATTGCACTCTACAAGGTGCCGCTCCATTTTTTGTTTATCACTGTCATTAAGAGCATTATCGATAAACTGTGCAAGAACTATATCTTCCGGACAATTTACCTTTTTTTCACCAGATGCCGGTTTTTTTGATTTTTTCAATATGTATTTGATTTTACTGTCTAATTCGTCCATTTTTTCTGTTCCTTTTCCTGTTTATGTATTCTTTCTGATTTAATAGACGCAGCTAGCCAGAGTTTCTTGCAATAACTCCATTTTCCATTAATATTTTTTTTATCTTTTCCTGCACCCTGTTTTTTTTGCTGTACACTGTACTCACAGTGACATTCAAAACACCGGCAATCTCTTCAGGCTGCAGTTCCTTTTCAAAATAAAGCGTAACAAACAGCCTGTCCGATGAAGGAAGTGAATCCATTGCTTTTTTTACAGCTCTCTGAGATTGGGACAACTCCAGATGATCTTCAAAAGAAGAGCCTTTATGCGGCAGTTTTTCTACAAGTGGTTGAGTATCATCATGGTCATCATCCAGTGACACATGATATTTCTGGCCTCTCATGAAATCAATAGTCTGCCTGATCGAAATCAGCCGGATCCAGCTGGATAATGTACACCCGTGTTTGCCTTCAAACTGCCTTAATTTTTTATAATTATTATCCATGAAAGACGCAAAGATACTATTGAATATATCTTCCACATCTTCCGTGGGAATATTGCAGGCATGAAGTTTCAAGGTTTTATTGATTGAATAATAGATGAGCTTTGAAAACTGAATGACGAACATGTCCCATGCTTCTTTTTTACCGCTGATACAATCAGATAATAACTTGATATTATTAGAAGAATCAGACATGTCGTAATATTTTTCGGTCAGTCAGGATTCATAAGTATAAAGAAAAAGTGCTATTTGGGCAAGATTTAATTAGCCCAAATAATTTACCCATTGGATCTATGAATAATGTGGATGAGATTCCAGTCCTAATACCGTAATTCTTTTACCCCATTAAATCTCACAATTTTATTCTTTGAACTCTGCCCCGAGATTATCTCGATATCTTTTTTTTGGATTTTCAATTCTTTTGCTAAAAGATTGAGAAGTTCCTTATTCGCCTTGCCATCAACAGGAGGGGAGGTGAGCTTTACTTTTATTCCATCACCATAGTGGCCGACAATTTCTGATTTTGAAGATCGGGGTTCGACTTTGACTTTAAGGGTAAATTCTTTTTTGGTTCTCTCTTTTGTCATTTTGACATCTGTAAGAATACAAACTCTTCTAATATTGTCATGCCCGCTCAACAGACCTGCCTACCGGCAGGCAGGCCGCGGGAATGAAGGTTTGATTGTTATATTTACATATAGACTTTAATTAGCAAACACGATACTCATCTTAATAATCTTTTTTTCAGGCACATACCTGCCAATAGAAAGAAGTTTATTATCCTGAGATTTGATTTTAATTGCTTCAGCTGTTTTTAATTCATCCGATATGTCAGGCAATTTCACGGGATTGCCATGACTTATCGCCCGTGATATGGAGTCATCGACTGTCAGTTCAGGCAGCCATGACAGGGCGGCACTCATTGAATAAATGCCTTTATCTGAAGTCTCTCCCTGGCCCATAGCATATAATTCATCAGGTGAAAGACTGTTTGATATGTGGAAACCCCCGATGGCGGTACGCTCGAGTTCATAAAGATGTGCCCCTGTTCCCAGCTTTTTCCCCATGTCATGGCATAGTGTCCTGATGTATGTTCCTTTTGAGCATCGGGCCCTGAAGGTCACATAAGGCAGGTTAAAATCCAGCAGCTCAATCATGCTGATATTTATTTCCCGGGGCTTCCGCTCAATCTCGATGCCTTTTCTTGCCAGTTTATAAAGCGGTTTTCCCTTGTGTTTAAGGGCAGAGAACA
>CAMYJJ010000395.1 GCA_947258735.1 Thermodesulfovibrionia bacterium
ATAACTAATGTATGCTGTAAAGGCGGGTTTGAAACCCGCCCCTACGTGTACCCTTCCGGATTTTTTGACTGCCAGCGCCATGCGTCTTCACACATCCGGTTGATATCTCTTTCCGCAATCCACCCAAGATCATCCTTTGCCTTTGAAGGATCGGCATAACAGGAGGCGATATCACCGGGTCGCCTATGAACTATCTCATAAGGAATATTCTTACTAGAAGCTTTTTTGAAAGCGTCTATCATCTCAAGAACGCTGTAACCCTGTCCTGTACCCAGATTATAAATGGACACACCGGGATTAGAGGAGATTTTATCCAGAGCCTTTACATGACCGTTTGCCAGATCAACTACATGAATATAATCCCGGACACCGGTGCCGTCTTTTGTAGGATAATCATTTCCAAATACAGAAAGCTTTGAGAGCTTGCCAACAGCTACCTGAGATATAAAAGGAAGCAGGTTGTTTGGTATACCATTGGGGTCTTCACCGATCAGACCGCTTTGGTGGGCACCGACAGGATTGAAATATCTGAGTAAGACTATATTCCAGTTATCATTACTTGTGTAGAGGTCCTGTAATATCTCTTCTATCATCAGCTTTGTTCTGCCATATGGATTAGTGGCTGACAGAGGGAAATCTTCGGTAATGGGGACTTTATGTGGATCACCATAAACGGTTGCAGATGAGCTGAATACCAAATTTCGCACTTCATTTGCTTCCATTACTTCACAAAGGGACAGAGTACCAGTAATATTATTGTGATAGTACTGCAGAGGAATCGAGACAGATTCACCAACGGCCTTAAGACCTGCAAAATGAATAACAGCGTCGATTTTATGTGATTTAAATAGAGAATTAAGAGCGTCTCTGTCCAGCAGGTCAACTTTATGAAACTCAATACTCTTTCCTGTGATTTTACTGACCCTGTTCAGGGATTCTTCCTTGCTGTTGGAAAGATTATCTACAACAATGACATCATGGTCTGCTTCAATGAGTTTAACACAGGTATGGCTTCCTATGTAGCCTGCACCTCCGGTAACAAGAATTTTCATGAATGTGCTCCACTTTTATTATTCAACAGTAACGCTTTTTGCAAGGTTGCGGGGCTGATCAATAGAGCATCCGCGAAGTTTTGCGAAATAATATGAAAAGAACTGCAAAGCAACCACGGAAATTATCGGCGCAACATATTTTGA
The DNA here is from genome assembly GCA_947258735.1 of Thermodesulfovibrionia bacterium. Next base: position 1,197 of record CAMYJJ010000395.1, read on the forward strand.
ACATTCAGGAAGCCATATAATATCATCTGCGTGTTCCCTTATCGAATCATCTCCAACTGTCGCAGTTGCGATAACGGGAGATTTTCTTGCCTTGCATTCCTGCATATTTCCGATGATCTTGTCTTTTCCCGGAATGTCATTGGCAAGGGCAACTACCGGAACCTTTTCTTCAAGTAATGCAATGGGCCCATGTTTCAATTCTGCCGCATGATAGCCTTCAGCATGGATATATGATATTTCCTTGATTTTCAGGGCGCCTTCAAGTGCGGCAGGATACAGATATCCTCTGCCGATAAAAAACATGTCTTCAGCCTGAACATATTTCTTTGCAATGTTTTCTATAATTTCAGCCGTACCAATGACTTTTTCTACCAGTGAGGGAATGCTCTCGATTTCATTAATCAGTTCTATCCCTTCCTCTGTTGCAAGACGCCTGTTTCTTCCGAACTTAAGGGCTATCATAAGAAGGACAGCAACCTGACAGGTAAAGGCCTTTGTTGATGCCACACCAATTTCCGGCCCTGCATGGAGATACACACCTCTTTTTGTTTCTCTTGCTATGGTCGATCCCACAACATTACAGATGCTTGCAACAGTGGCTCCCTTGTTTATGGCTTCTCTTACCGCAGCCAATGTATCAGCAGTCTCTCCTGACTGGCTAATGGCAAGCAACAGTGAATTAGGCTCAATAATGGGGTTTCTGTATCTGAACTCCGCTGCCTGCTCAACCTCTGTGGAAATCGAAGCCAGGTCCTCAAAATAGTATTCCCCGACCATTCCGGCATGCATACTGGTGCCGCATGCTGCAATAACGATCCTGTTTATCTCTGCAAGATTCTTCGGACTGAAATTCAGGCCGTTCATCATGCCTGTTGCCATCTTCCTGTCTAAACGTCCGCGGATTGAATTGGATATGGCCTCGGGCTGCTCATACATCTCTTTAAGCATAAAGTGTTCGTATCCGCCTTTTTCAGCAGCATCAGAGCTCCAGTCGACTTTGGCGATTTCCCTTGAAACAGGCACATTGTCTATATTCCTTATTTCTACGCCTTCTGCGCTGACAAGCGCAAGATCATCATCATCAAGATAGATAACTCTTTTTGTATAAGAGATAAGCGCTGACACATCACTGGCAATAATGGATTCTTCCTCTCCCAGACCGATAACGATAGGGCTTCCTCTCCTTGCTACCACAAGAGAATCCGGAGAATCAAGAGACATTACTGTTATGCCGAAAGTCCCCTGTACCTGCTTAAGAGAAGCAGCTACAGCCTGCATCAGATCACCATCATATAACTCAGCAATAAGGTGGACAATAACTTCGGAA
>CAMYJJ010000396.1 GCA_947258735.1 Thermodesulfovibrionia bacterium
GATGTTAACAGTAGCGGGATATCCTATAAAACCTATCAGGCAGGCAGCATCTCAATCAATATGAACGTGGACACATCAGACAATGACCTTTCCAATATTGATGCACATGCTGAAAACATACTGATCGATACGTATGAAATCAAAGACATTTTAGTGAAGGCAGATGGAAGCACTGCTTCACACGCAATATCATTATCAGCGAAAACACAGAAAGAATCTCTCGTTATCTCTGCACAGGCAGGATACGGGAACGATGCATGGAAAGGGAGCCTTGATCTGGCGAGCATCGAACTGGCCGACTATGGTGTATGGAAGCTTAAGGAGTCCGGAATATTTACTGTATCCCCGCAGTCAACAGATATCAGCGACCTGTGCTGGATACAGCATGCCGCGTCGTTCTGTATGCAGGCTCGCTGGACAGACGGGGAAGGTCTGAAGGGGAATGCCGGTCTGTCTGACATACCATTATCACTATTCAAACCCGTGATGCCCGCGACTGTATCGCTTGAAGGAATGCTGGGTGGAGATCTCAATATCAGCTACGGGAATAATACATTATACGGCAGGGCATCGATCGTTCTTCCCGCGGGTGTGGTCTCATACGCGCTGGATGAAGGGGAAGCGGTAAACCTGGATCTGGGGCTGACCCGTCTAGATACAACATTAAATCAGGACGGAATGGATATGGATTTTGCACTCTCACTGGGCGAAAGAGGACAGATAAGCAGCAATGTTCGTCTTCCCGGCTTTAGTCCCCTTGCATTGAACATGAAACAGCAGACCGTGTCCGGAAGGGTAAATGCAGATCTGAAAGCTCTTGACCTGCTCCCCCTGTTTACAGCGGTAGTTGAAAAACCAAAAGGTCAATTCAGCAGTGATCTGAATATTTCAGGGACCCTCGCTGATCCGGAGATCACCGGATACGTGAAGCTGCTTGAGGCCCGGGCCGGCATACCAGACCTTGGATTACAGATAAAGGACATAAATCTCAAGGTAACATCAGACAGCTCCGGAATTATAACCCTTAATGGAAATCTTTTATCAGGAGGTGGCACAGCCAGTGTTCAGGGAGAATTATCCATAAAGGATCCTGCAAATATCAGAGCAGATGTCCACGTGAAAGGTCAGACAGTGGAAGCTCTGAAAACTCCGGACGCATGGATTGTGGTTTCTCCGGATATAACCATAAAGGTTGAGAAAAAAGATATCCATGTTGAAGGAGATATCATTATTCCCGAAGCACTGATTCAGCCCCCTGACCTGTCCGGCGCAATCCCTGCTTCAAAGGATGTTGTTATCATTTCTGAAACATCTCCCGAACGTAAGGACGATACATGGAACATACACAGCCGCATACAACTCAGGCTTGGCGAAAATGTCAGGTTCAAGGGGTTCGGCCTCAGCGGCCGCATTGGAGGGGAGCTCCGCATGAGCGACGAACCTGGAAAGCCAACAAAAGCACAGGGTGAAATGCAGGTATTGGATGGTAAGTACAAGGCATATGGACAGGAATTAACCATAGAAAAGGGACGGCTTCTCTTTGTGGGGCTGCTCGATGATCCCGGTCTTGACATCAGGGCAGTCAGACAGGTGCAGGACATCTCTGCCGGGGTACAGGTGATCGGGACATTAAAAATACCAGAAATGCGTATTTATTCTGTTCCTGTGATGGACCAGAGTGACGCACTTTCCTACCTGATGTTCGGGCGGCCCATGAACCGTCTCTCCGGTGCAGAAGGGGGGCAGATGCATGACGCCGCAACATCTGCATACATAAGCGGGGGAGGACTGCTTGCAAAAAAAATCGGTGCTGCATTCGGTATCCGTGATGTTGAGATAGAACAGGGTGAAACCGCCCAGGAGAGTGCCCTGGTAATAGGCAAGTATCTATCTCCAAGGCTCTATATAAGTTATGGCATAGGAATCTTTGAACCTGTCAATACGTTCCGCATGCGATATACCTTAAATCCCAAATGGCAGCTGCAGACAGAATACGGGCTGGAAAGCGGCGGCGATCTGCTGTATAAAATAGAGCGGTAAAGAATAATGATATGGTTCTTCTCCAGAACAATTGCTCATCAGCGCATGGAAGTCATTGCTCAGTAGAAACTGTGTCACAATCTCATAACCTGCATTATGCTGAAAAGACGAGATTCTGAAATGAATTCAGAATGACATTATGCATTTTTTTTTACTGCGACGGCCTTATCATTCAGACCCCCTGATCCCGTGCTTCGCATGTATCTGACGCATTGCAACGCGCATGGTAACAGCAAAGACCTGCCCCGGCACATCTGCCTGAAACGGAGCTATTGACGAATTGCGTACACTCAATACATGTTATAATTGACCGTGAATAAAATCTTGTCCTTACAGGAAGGCAGAAGCCCTGTTATCGCCACGGCAATTCATAACGGGCACAAAGTCAGACCGGAGGTGGCAGAACTGCTCGCACTGAGTGATGCAGACCGTTTACGGGAGGAAGACCCGTTCACGGGTGAGTGGGCCTC
>CAMYJJ010000397.1 GCA_947258735.1 Thermodesulfovibrionia bacterium
TGCCAATGGGCCGTGCATTGTTCATGCTTTTCCTCAGGGTATAATCAGGTATAGTTTCAATATCGTTAAATGAGAATCGTCTTGCAATGGATTCTGATGAATTCAATTTATACAGATCATGAGAGCTATGCAGCTGAAATCCGGCTCTAAGCCGAAGACTAGAGTCAACTGACTCCAACTCACGGTAATCCAATGCATAAGATAATGATGTAATGGCAAAACTGAACGTCAGCAGAAATACTATTAATTTGACTGTTTTACTTCCCATTTACTCTCCCCCTGCAGATAAGTATCATCCGCGTCAAACATATCTATTAATCGAGTAAACAGGGGAGAAACTTTAGGGGATCTGAGTAATCAGGGATAATAAAAAAAGGGCCTGGCAGATGCCAAACCCGTTGTTTAAGCTTGTATTATAAGATACTTATTACGCTCTTTTTCTCCTCAAATAACTTCTCCCGCCAAGTACTAAACCACCGGCGATGAAGAGGGTCGTGCTGATCGGTTCAGGGACAACAGTAATCTCTGCAGTAACACTAGTTGTAAATGGATTATCACGTGGAGAATCAGGGTCATCGATATAGAACCAGATGTTACCGTCAGAAGGTTGTGTTATTATGACAGATTGTCCTAGATTACCAGACAACGCTGATCCTTCATCTGAAAAAGGATTTTCATAATCATGATTGCCAAGCAAAAACTTGTTTGTTATATCCTGATAAATATTCATACTCCAAAACCAGTAATCTCCATCAATTCCTTCATTACTCTGAGACATCCAGGCACCGCTCTTTACTGATATTTCATATATTCCTGCTTCAAACCAAAGGCTGCAGGCATATGGTTGCGGATTAAGTGCTGCCAAAACCGGTATTGAAGCACTGCAATCAGGAATTGTAGTAGGGGGATCTGTAATAACATTCGGGTCAAACACCCCATCAATAGCATCAGATCTGGAGTGGAAATCCGCATTCAGAGTAACATCACCAGTATAAGCATTTGATATGCTTGGGAGTCCCGCGATTAAGCCAATTATTGTGATTATTAGAAACCGTTTCATTGAATTCCTCCTATATGTCCTCTTAATAATGAATAGAAATTTCTAGCATATTGCTGTCATCAGTACGACAATCCGCCAGTACTCATGACGGGGATATGTTGTATGAGAGCAATAATGATGCCAACGAACCATTACTTTTTTATTTATTAATAACAGCCGCTTAGAAGATATTTGTAAACCTATAGATGATCGGAAACTGTGCCTCGGCACAGTTTTGGCACACTCAATAAATTAATGCTGGTATGATTCAGGATTTTAGTTCTTTGAATTAGATGAAATATCACTCCATTTTTTGGACTGATAAATTAAGATGAGTTACATCGGAAGTGTAGGAACTTTTATAATTTCAATCCCATAAATGCAAATCAACATACTGGGCAAGGATCTCCTGCATTTTAGCAGGAGGAGGGACATCAAAATAGAAATTAATAACAGCATGTGCCATTTCATGGGCAAGAACCCCGTCAGTGACACTGCTAATATCAACATAGATCGTCTTTGATTTATTCGCGTAAAAAGCTATCGGGATAGTTCCGGTCTCAGAAAAATCCCGGAATATCCGTCCAAGACTCAGGTGATCAACATGGAGGGAAATGGAAATAGCCAAATCGTCAGGGTACATATCCAGTATGGTCTGTACCTTCCCCATAACCTCATCAATTTTGCTCTTTACATTATCGGGATTATCGTCGAGTCCGTTACTGGTAAAGCGGAATCCCCCTATTCGAAGAGTGAAGGTCCTCAAATGGGTATCATCAAGATACTGTATTTTGCAGCAATTGCTTTGAAGCACTTTCCAGTCGCTTCCGACAGCTTCAATGGGTGAGAGTACAGGGAAGAAGGTAATGAATAGTACACTAATTAAAAAACGCAAACCATTCCGTATCACTCAAGCTTCCCGGCTTTTCGATTCATTGTCCTGAGAGGTTTTAAACTCATTGAGACTGCTTTCCATGTTTTTCAGCCTGTCCGAAATCTCCCGTAACAGCTGTTGGGATTCAGGATCATTATTTGCTTCTCCAGAAGAAAGCCGATTATGCAGATCCGATGTCTTTCTGGTTATGTCCTGCAGGGACTGTTTTACCCCGGCCATTTTATCATCAAATGACAGGGTTAATAGATTGAGGCTGTCAGCAAGGTCTTTGAGCTGATCTTTTTCCCGGGTCCTGATTCTATGCGTAAGGTCACCGCTGCTAATTTCTCTAAGGCTTGTTTCAAAACGATAGAGAGGCCCGGCTATTTTATGAGATATAAATATGAGTCCGATCAGGCCTATGATGGCAACGATAATGACAACGAAAAGGTTTGAGGCCATCATTGAAGGCAGGAAAAAACTTGATGTATTCTCAATCCTGAGTTGAGAGTCCACATAACCAGTGGTTAACGTATTATGCGACATGTACCAGAACAGCCCCCACAGAAGTATGGCT
>CAMYJJ010000398.1 GCA_947258735.1 Thermodesulfovibrionia bacterium
ATTCTGAAATGAATTCAGAATGACATTATACACGTTTTACGTAATGTGACATAGTATCGAAAGCGGGTATCCATTATTGCAGTTCTGGATTCTCGATGCGAGTCTATGCGAGAGTCGCTCCGACCCGCTCAAAAGACCGGGGGAATGACAGACAATTCTCATTTCTCAAACAGCTCCGGCATCTGCCTGCGGGCAAGCTCCAGCTTCCTGTCAAACTCCATGTCCCCCTTACCGAGGAAATTGAAGAGCACTTTGGCAAGTGCTGACTTCCAGTTACCGGTCAATGTGCGGACAGTCCAGTTAATATTGAATTTCAATCCCCTCGCAAGCACATAGAAAAAGACAACCGGTTCAATCGTGCGCTTGACGGTGAAGGAAATAATGTTTGTCAGAAATATATGAAGCTGACTGCGTTCTGCTTCAGGCCTATTAAGGTATCGAATCAACGTTCTTGGTATATATGGTGTCAAATAAAGAAGTTTATTGAAATAGGTATTGTCTATCTTAACCATGTATCTGGTAAGATATGCCTCGGGATCAATAATCTTATCTTCCAGCGCTCTCTGCGTCAGCAGAGTTCTGGGGAAAAAGGTAAGATGGGCGAGGGATATAGTATAAGGACGCTTCAGCCGTGACATGGCATCAATGCCGTCCATCTGGTCCTGTTCTGTCTCGTAGGGATTATCAACTATCATTTCATAATATGGAGCTGCACCGCTTTCAGAAAGGACTTCGGCGGCCTTTATGACAGATTCAAATTTTACCTTCCTGTTATAGATCTCAAAGTTCACGCGGTCACTCCCGCTCTGAACGCCCATGATAACAAGGCTCATGCCTGCCTCTCTCATCATAAAGAGCTTATCCCTGTCCAGCACTCCCGGAAAGACGCGCACCATAAAGGGGAGATTGATATGCTTTTTGTATTCTTCACTGAACTGCTTCATCCATTTTTTGTCATGGGAAAAGAACCAGTCATCCTCAAAGTTTATATAGAGAACATATGGATCTTTCTTTACCAGTTTCAGTTCAGCAATGCAGCTCTCTACTGACCGTTTTCGTATTTTTTTTCCAAACACTTTCATGGTATAGGCATTCGCGCAATAACCGCAGTAAAAGGGACAGCCCCGTGTCGTGATCATCATATGGCAGGTGCCGCCGTACAGGGCATATGAACGGAACAGCTTGGGGTTTTGGGAAAAATTATATATATTGCCCTTATGAAATCCATAAAAATAGTCCGGGATATACTCAATATCAGGAAGACTGTCAAGATCGGTTTCAGGCAGTGCTTCCTTTTTAATAATTCTGCCGTTGTCATTTACCCAGATATTCGGAATATCAGGGATCACCCCCCTCCCCTTTTCCTTCAGGTGGTTCATCAGATTGACCACGGCGTTTTCGCCTTCACCGCTGCAGACATAGTCTGCGTATTGAATGCACTCATCCGGCTTGAGAATGACATGCAGTCCGCCCCAGATTATCGGAATATCGAATTTCTCTTTTATGAGCCGGGTAATGTTTTTGGCAGGATAAAATTCTATGGACATCAAGCTTATACCGATCAGGTCAGGATTGTAATCCCTGATAAACTCTTCAAGTTCTGGATGAAGTTTCCTCTCCAAATAACCAGGAATCAATAATATATTAGAACCATAGCCATGAGCACGTGCATTGGCCGCTATATATTTTATGCCCACAAGAGAGGCATTTGATTGTAAGGAAATTAAAAGAAGTTTCATGTTATTTTTAGCCGGTCATATTATAAAGCGGAAGGACTTATACAGTCAAAAAATACATGTAATTAAAATCTGTTCTATCAATCATCTATAAACTGCACTATGGTATATAAGATGTCAGGCAATTTTCAAAGGGCCTATGTGTCATTCTGAATTTATTTCAGAATCTCGTGGTTATAAGTGGTGGAGATCCTGAAACAAGTTCAGGATGACAATTATGAAAAATCATATAAAATGCAGAGCAGAAATAATACTTGACAAAATTACTAGACTATTATAATTTAAATTATGCTTAAGTTATCTACAAAAGGTCAGTATGGAGTGAGGGCAATGTTTGAACTGGCAAAGAATTATGAGCAGGGCCCCCTGACCATTAAAGAGATTGCGACACGTCAGGGAGTTTCTGTTTCCTATCTTGAGCAACTATTAAACAGGCTCCGCAAGTCTAAACTTATTACAAGCAGGAAAGGCCCTGGCGGAGGGTATGTAATAAATAAAAAACCTGATGAGATCAGTGTCGGCATGATCCTGCACTCTCTGGAAGGCCCTGTAACCATTACCCAGTGCCTGGACCCTTCAGCAAAGGGATGCAAACGGATTGATGGATGTGTAGCAAGAATGCTGTGGAAATCATTGGGTGAAAAAATCGAGGACTTCCTTGATACAATCAATCTTAATGACCTCGTTAAAGAAGAATTAAAAATGAATGGGTAATTATCATGAGAACCATGGAGGCTCATACTTTGCA
>CAMYJJ010000399.1 GCA_947258735.1 Thermodesulfovibrionia bacterium
CTGAGCCAGTTTGAGAGAAAATCAAGAACAAAGATGCCTTTAATAATAGTCTGCGTGTGCCGTTTGAATTTTGAAAGTATGCAATAGAACCGTGAACAGACCGTGAACAGAATGATTCTAATGGATATAACACTTTGAAATTAAAGAGAAAATAAGCCGAAAGGCATGTTTCGATTCCCACACGCTACTATTTCTATAACTAGCTGATTAATAATCATAATTTGTTGTAAAAAGACAATGTAATTGAGTCAAGATCTCCTGATTGTATGAAAGGTAACAAATTCTGAAGGAGCATTCCATTGAATGAGTAAATTCGATCTGAGAAATACTGTTGCTCTATTTTCCACTCTCTCTCATATCTGATATCATTGTTATATATGAGCAATGCGAGAAGCAGAGTTCAAAAAAGTATAATGTACCTCATGGTACCTTTGATCTTGGGTCTATGTATCGATAAATCAACGGCGATCCAGATCCATGGCGTGTACTTTCAGGACTCTGTGACTACGGGAGACATGGTTCTGAAGTTTAGAGGGGCGGGTCTCCTGAAGTGGCTCTTTTTTAAAGTTTATACGGCTGCCCTATATATGCCGCCAGACGTATCTGGCGAGAATGTGCTTGACGATGTCCCAAAAAAGATGGAGTTTCATTATCTTTCGAATATGAGTGCAGATCAGTTTAAAGAGTCTGGAGAGCCAATCCTTCTGAAAAATGCATCTGCTGATGAGCTTGCCAGAATCAGACCAGAAATCGATGCAATCAACAGCATGTATCGCGATGTCACAAAGGGAGATCGCTACACATTGACGTATATTCCCGGAAAGGGCACAGAACTTGCGTTGAATGGAGAAGTCCTGGGCCGGATCGGCGGATACGAGTTTGCTGCTATATACTACCGGATCTGGCTCGGAGAAAACCCTGTCGATGATGATTTCAAAAGTATGCTTCTCAATAATGCCGGACAGAAATTTAGTTCACAATAAATTCCTTTAGAGGTCAAGCGCCCTGCCATCCACGATTGTCACTACAATGGTGGCAATTTATCAAAAACTCTGTATAATTTACAGAGGAGACTTTAATATAATCCAAGGAGGCAGTATGGCGAACATTACATTTAAGGAAGATTTAATAGAGACAATAGGAACATTACCAGAGGTGAATTCCGAGGCCCCTGACTTCCTGTTGACGAAAACAGACCTCTCGGATGTTTCACTAGCTGATTTTAAAGGCAGAAAGATTGTTCTTAATATCTTCCCGAGCATAGACACTCCGGTATGCGCAACATCAGTACGAAAGTTCAATGATGAGTTGACGAAACTGGAGAACACAGTCGTCCTCTGTGTCTCCGCTGACCTTCCCTTTGCCCACGACCGGTTCTGCGGGGCCGAAGGATTGAATAATGTCATTCCCCTGTCATTGTTTCGCTCCCCCAGTTTTGGGAAAGACTACGGCGCGACGATAACGAGCGGACCACTATCAGGACTTCAGTCAAGGGCTGTCGTCATCATTGATGAGAACGGGCGCATTGCATACACAGAGCAGGTCTCTGATCTCGCCAGTGAGCCTGATTACGAAGCTGCCCTCGAAGCTTTGAAAAAGACCTGATGATCTCATGTACCGTATTGCAGACGGTGATTTGTATTCCATAAATAGCCGGCTTAGTGATTCTTATCAAATTTTTTCGCTCAATTATTGCTGTAATAGTGCGGTTTAGAAAGAGACCTTAAGAGGGTCCAGAAAACTCGAACAAAAAAAAGTTTGGAATTGCATGGGGTGCGTTCCGTGTCAGAACGCTTTCACCTATCAGCAATAGTTTATCATGAATCACATTCTTATCTCATTAACGGAAAAAGGAATAATTCCTGATGCATTCATTCGAATGGGTATTCGAAGGCTGCTCAGAAGCCGAATTCAGCACGAACGTCATAAACATCAGCGTAATACTACATCACTACAGTCCTTTATCAGTGAACTCAGGCAGAGTCCTGTTGCAGTCCAGACAGAAAAACCAAAAGAACAGCACTATGAATTACCACTCTCTTTTTTCCATCACATTCTCGGTAGACGGTTGAAATACAGCTGCAACTACTGGCCTGAGCATATTGCAACTCTTGATGCAGCAGAAGATGCCATGCTTGAGATCATATGTGAGCGGGCTGACATTCATGACGGGATGGATATCCTCGAACTCGGATGCGGCTGGGGAGCCCTGTCACTCTGGATCGCTGAGCATTACCCAAAGTGCCGCATACGTGCCATATCAAATTCAACATCACAGAGGAAATACATCGAAGAAAAGTGCCGCAAATCAGGTCATGGAAATGTCACCGTTGAAACAGCTGACATGAATGATTTCAAAACATCGACATCTTTTGACCGTATTGTGTCCATAGAAATGTTCGAGCACATGCGGAACTGGGAAGAACTTATGCGGCGGATTTCACGATGGCTGAAACAGGAGGGAAAACTGTTCGTGCACATTT
>CAMYJJ010000400.1 GCA_947258735.1 Thermodesulfovibrionia bacterium
AAGAACGAACTCTGCGTATGTGATATAGCAGGTTTGCTGAATGTAAGCATATCGGCAGTGTCACATCAGATGCGACTCTTGAGAAATATGCGCCTGGTCAAATATAGAAAAGAGGCCAAGATGGTCTATTATTCACTTGACGATAAACATATCAGCAGGCTGTTCAACGAAGGACTGAAACACATCAGGGAGTAGGGGCGAACGGCCGTTCGCCCCTGCTTCTGCACATGATCAATGCAAAATACAAAACTTCAAATGCTGGACAAGAGCTGTGAGGAGGAACAGAGCTGTTCATGCTGTGCCATTGATTTTTTTGAAGAGAAGCCGCCCCTCTGGAAGCGCACACAGATCATCATCGGCGCCATATCAGGAGTGCTTCTCATTTCAGGATTGATTATTTCATACACGTCAGCCCATCACCTGATTTCACAATTGTTATTTGCTTCAGTCATTGCTGTGGCCGGCAGAGACATATTAAAAAAAGCCGGCAGATCGATTCTCTATCGTCGGCTTGATATGAACTGTCTTATGAGTATTGCTGCCATCGGGGCATTTTTCATCGGTCATGGAGAGGAAGGCGCTGCAGTCATTTTCCTGTTCTTTATAGCAGAATTTCTTGAAGAATATGCCGCAGATAATGCAAAGAAGTCCATAGGCGATTTATTGCATCTTGCACCGGAGACAGCAAATGTTAAAAGGGATGGCAGAGAACTCAATCTCCATGTCCATGAAATTAAGAAAAGTGAGATAATCCTGATCAGACCCGGAGAAAAAATACCGCTTGACGGCAATGTAGTATCAGGCCATTCAAGTATAAATGAAGCGCCCATTACAGGAGAGTCTCTCCCGGCACATAAAACTGAAGGAGATGCTGTATACGCCGGGACCCTGAATGAAGAAGGGTTTCTTGAAATTGAAGTGACCAAAGAGTCTGAGGAGACGGTCCTGTCCCGTATCGTCAAACTGGTTGAGGAGGCAGAAAGAAAAAAGTCTCAGACAGAAAGATACATAGACAGGTTTGCCCGATATTATACTCCCACCGTCATCGGCCTTGCCTTTGCCGTTTTCCTGGTCCCGACTGTTTTCCTGGGTCATCCCTGGGAAACATGGTTTTACCGTTCCCTTGTGCTGCTTGTTGTTTCCTGTCCCTGTGCATTATCCATATCAACACCTGTGGCCATGGTCTCAGCCATTACAGGAGCTGCCCGGCAGGGTGTCTTGATCAAGGGGGCAACATTTATCGAAGAGTTAAGCAAGGTCAGGACAGTAGCTTTTGACAAGACAGGGACCTTAACAAAAGGCAAACTTGAAATTACCGATATTATCAGCATGAACGGTCATTCAGACATTGAGGTGCTGTCAATAGCAGCTTCACTGGAAGCCAATTCAGTACACCCTATTGCCATGGCGATCACAAGGGAAGCTGCCGAGCAGAATATAAACATAATGAAGACAGACCGTTTCAGGTCCCTTCAGGGAATGGGGCTGGAGGGTTTTATCAATGGTAAAAAATATTTTCTGGGAAGCAGAAATTTTTTTAACAGCTTAGGACAGACACTGCCGGAGAAGTTTGCAGATCTTGAAAGGCAGGGGAAGACAGCCATTTTTATATCTGAAGAGAGCACTCCCCTGGGCATAGTGGCGCTGGGTGACATCATGAGGGCACGGGCGCCTGAAATGATAACCAATTTAAAAAAACTTAATATTAGATCAGAAATGCTCACCGGTGATAATGAAGAGGTTGCCCGTACAATGTCAGACAGCCTTGGACTGGATACATACCATGCAGGCCTGTTACCTGAAGACAAGGTTAGGGTAATAGAAGAAATGTCACGGATTCACGGCCATATTGCCATGGTAGGCGATGGAGTCAATGATGCGCCATCACTGGCCACGGCAGATGTTGGCATTGCCATGGGAACGATCGGCTCTGACGTAGCAATCGAAACCGCTGATATAGCTTTGATGCATGATGACCTGTCCCGAATAAACTATATTATCATGTTAAGCAGAAAGACCATGAGCATTGTGAAACAGAATGTGATGACCTCTCTGATTATCAAGGGGAGTTTTACGGTCATGGCCCTTATGGGATGGATCAACCTCTGGATCGCTGTCGGCATAGGTGACATGGGTCTGAGTCTGGCTGTTATTTTCAACGCCATGCGGTTAATGCGGATGCGGGTCTGAATGTGGATATCGGCACATTAATATTACGTATGTACTCAATCAGTATAAGTTGCTTCGTGTGATAAGTAGTGTTTGTGAATAAACTCACATCGTCTGTCTTTCATTCCGGCAGCCTGCCTGCCGGTAGGCAGGTCCTTAAGCGGAATCCAGGGTTTCCCGTAAAAACGGGGACCCAGTTCAATTATGGTTCCCTGCTTTTGCGGGGACAAGTCTGGATGCCCGATTACTAACTTCGGGCATGACAACAATACAAAGTAGCTATTTATATAAGACACCAGAT
>CAMYJJ010000401.1 GCA_947258735.1 Thermodesulfovibrionia bacterium
CTGAAACAGATAAAGTCGTCAACAAAAAAATCAAGCTTGCCCGGACCAGGGGCCTGGATGTTATTCTCTGCATAGGAGAGTCTCTGGAAGAAAGAGAATCAGACAGGACATTTGATGTTCTGAGCGGCCAGTTGTCAGGATCACTTGCAGACCTGTCGCTTGATGGCATTACCATAGCTTATGAACCGATATGGGCCATAGGCACAGGTAAGACGGCAACTGACGAACAGGCCAATGAGACCCATACGTATATTCGGGAATGGCTTGGAAAGAACAAGGAAAATGCTGATGCGGTCAGAATTCAGTATGGGGGAAGTGTCAAACCGGATAACATAGAAGGTCTGATGTCCCAGCCTGAGATAGATGGGGCCCTTGTTGGAGGAGCAAGTCTTGAACCTGACAGTTTTGCTAAAATAGCAGCCGGAGCATCCGGCAAATAATATCACACAAAGGAAGTTAGCCATTTATGTATACAGCAATTGTCGTTGTTCATTTAACAGTATGTCTTTTTCTCATTTTTATAATTCTCATCCAGAGCAGTAAGGGTGCGGAAATGGGAGCGGCCTTTGGCGGTTCGAGCCAGACCCTGTTTGGCAGCAGAGGGGCCGCAACGTTTCTGAGTAAACTTACCACAGGAGCAGCTATCGCATTTATGCTGACCTCCCTCCTCCTGGCCGTTATTTCAATTAACAGGGACTCCGTAGTTTCATCCATTCCGGTCCAGGAACCCGCTACAAAACCTCTTGCTGATACGGGTGCCGGTCCTCTTCAGGATGCTCAACCTGTAGCACCGGGACAGGGAGAAACAAAGGATACTCCTGCTGTACCAGCAGACGAAGACAAACCTCAAACAGACCCAGACAAATAGTTTGTCTGTGATTTAATTATTGAATGCATATTACTACAGGTCGTACTTTAAAACGACTGCCTTGCAGAATTTATTGATGTCTGCAACGTTCTTTTTCCAGACAGTATGAACGATTTCCATATCTGTCTTTTCGTATTCGTGAATAATCCTGTTCCTGAAGCCTGACATCTGGATCATTTTTACTGAAAGAGCCTTTGAAATTACTTTACCTTTTGTAAGCAGTTCAAAAATCTCCGCCTGGGTAGTTGGAGTTCCCCATCCGGAATCGCTTATTATGTGAGCGCCAATGTCGATACAGGCCTGTATTGCCTGAATAAGATTAAACAGAATTATACTTTGAAGATCCCTGTCTCTCGTAAACGATTTGAGACCGGGATCTTTTTTCGAACTGATTTGCTTTACATAGCTTTCAACCTTCTCCAGTTTCCTGCTAACAAGGGATTTATCTACCAACGGCCTGTCTCCTGACACGGTTTGCCACTGCCCTGTTGAAGATTTCCTCTATTGGTCTGAAGTCGATATATTCAACTATTGCCTTTGCGGTGAAATTAACTCTTAACTTTCTGTTCCTGTCAAAGAGTATCTCCCCTGTTTTCAGAACGCGGTGTTTGAGGTAAGGTGAGGCAGTATTAAGAATTACAATGTCTACAGGCCTCAGAGAAAAAGAAGGTGAGGCATTATAGTAGTCATTATTAAGATGATCGAAGCTCTTTCTCTTTAGTCGATTTTCATTAATCAGCACAGCTACATCAATATCACTATCTTTTATTGCTCTACCCATGGCAGCACTTCCAAACAGATATAGTGCTGAGACCTCATCTCTACTTTTGAAATACCTGATGATTCTCTTAATGTCACTGTCATGTTTCATGATTTTCAGATTATAGCATAACAGGGAAAATTGAGATCTTTCAAAAGGATTACGGGATATTCTTCTTGAAAGTCAGAGTGAAGGACAGATCTTATGCGTAGGAATCCACATATGTGCCTGTCGGAATGTAACTGCTGTTTGAATAAGCATTAAGGATACGAGTGTCACATTTCTGTGCATAACACGTCAGCACTTCCGGCTGATCATTAAGCATAACCGGAACTTCCCTTATTTTTTTCAGTGCAGGTTTATAATGAGATACCGGAGCGTTGGATGGAGTAACATCAATGGTCCTGTGGTCAGGAAATGATATATCTCTTCTCTTTGAATTGTCTGAATTAAGTTGGCTGTTACGAACAGAACTCTTTTCAGTCATCTGTCCGTAAACGTTCAGAATATTCAGATTAATTACCGTTGTCATAAATTCAATTTCATACAACCTGCACCTGGGTTGTTTTAGTGCCCTGCAACCACCAGATACATAATGACGTTATTATTAGCCTGCCATCCTTTAACCGATATTTTATACCAGGATTTCCAAATATATCAAATAGTCGTTTCTAAAGAAACTACCCCGCGGCAAGCAGGTTGTCAGACAATTCAGAAATTGGTTATAGTGTCATTCTGAATTTATTTCAGAATCTCTTAGTTTCAATGTGCTGCAAAAAGCTCAGATCCTGAATCAAGT
>CAMYJJ010000402.1 GCA_947258735.1 Thermodesulfovibrionia bacterium
AAAGTGCCATAAGGATCAAAATTATCAGACCAATATTATAAAAGTTTCTGATCATCATCTTTATTAACCGGCTTAAATGGTGTTTAGCATAACACATTTCAGAAGTGACTTAGGTGTTGCGGGGCATGCAGGCTGAGTGGCAATTGTCATCCTGAACTCGTTTCAGGATCAAAACTACATGCAACCAATTGAAAGTATGAGATTCTGAAATAAATTCAGAATGACACAAAAGCTATTTGCCGAATTGTCTGACAGTCACCTCGCGGCAGGGAGGTTCACTTTATGAAGATAAAGATACTACATGATATAATCGATCAGCAATGAATAAAGTGATTATCATACTCGGACCAACAGGCGTTGGGAAAACAGGATGTTCGCTGCTCATTGCCAAAAGACTGAACACAGAAATCATCAGCGCTGACTCCATGCTGGTGTACCGTCATATGGATATCGGCACTGCAAAACCATCTGGAGAAGAACTGGCGGCTGTCCCGCACCATTTGATAAATATACTTCCTCCTGCCGGGTCATTCAGTGCAGGATTATTCAGGGAAATGGCAACTCAAATAATTGATGATTTGCATAAAAAAAATAAAGTGCCCTTAATTACAGGCGGCACAGGACTGTATATACGGTCTTTAACAGAGGGGCTTTTTGACGGGCCTTCTGCTGACCTGTCTTTGAGGGAAGAATTGAATAAGGAAGAGGAAAAGAACGGACCGGGGTATCTATATGATCTACTGATAAAGGCTGATCCGGAGACGGCCGCACATATTGAGCCGAATGACAGAAGAAGAATTATCAGGGCCCTTGAGGTGATTCTTAAAGAAAAGAAAAAAATATCGCATATCAGAAGAACCTTAACCAGACCCCTGGACTATGATTTCATTAAAATAGGTCTGACCCGGGACAGAAAAGAACTGTACAGAATGATTGAAGAGCGTGTTGATGCAATGATGGAACAGGGACTGCTCAATGAGGTCAAGGAACTTCTCAAAATGAATCCGGGCAAAACAGCCATGCAGGCCCTTGGATATAAGGAACTCGGTCTTTTTCTCAAAGGAGATATTGATTTGACCGGGGCAATACGAATGATAAAGAAAAGAACAAAGATGTTTGCCAAAAGACAGTATACGTGGTTTAACAGGGAAGAGGGCATACACTGGGTGGATATTTCAGGTATATATGAAGCTGAAAAGGTGTATGATAAGGTTATTAATAATATTGCAATTCTCAGGGAATTAAATTAACCTTAAATAAATTTAACTGCTAAGGCACAAAGGGACAAAGGAGTAGAGGCACAAAGTTTTATAACAAGACATAGAATTATTTGCTTTGTTTTTTTGCACCAGTGTCCTTGTGACTGTCTGATAAACATTCTAAAGGAGCTGCCTTATGAGTCATCAAAACCAGAAACTTCAGGACATCTTTCTTAACCATCTCAGAAAAGAAAAAATTCCTGTTTCCATATTTCTTGTAAGCGGTACCCGGTTGAAGGGCACCATACTGGGTTTTGATAACTTCTGCATTTTGCTGAAGCAGAATAACCTTCAGCTTGTGTATAAACATGCGATTTCAACCATATCTCCTGAAAAGGATATCGATATGAAATTTGATAATATAAAGGAGCCATAACTATTTATGACATCTTCGTATAAAAACCCTCTTATAACAGTTGATGCCATTATCGAAATCGATGGAGGCATCGTTCTCATCAAGAGAAAGAACCCTCCCTATGGCTGGGCCATTCCCGGAGGATTTGTTGATTATGGAGAGACCCTTGAAGCCGCTGCAGTACGGGAAGCCAGGGAAGAGACATGTCTTGATGTCAAACTTGTCAGGCAGTTTCATACATACTCAGACCCCGGTAGAGACCCGCGGCACCATACAGTAACTACCATGTTCATAGCCACTGCAGCAGGCACGCCGAGGGCTGCAGACGATGCCAAAGATATAGGTATATTTACAAGGGGAAATCTGCCCGAGGAGATGGCGTTTGATCACAGGCAGGTACTGGATGATTATTGTAATAAGAAATATTAAACAGTTCTATCCGTTTCAACCGCTTGAGCCGTTCGAACAGTTGGAACGGCTCAAGCGGTTGAAACGGTTGAAACAGTTATCTTGTATTTAATTCTATCTTCACAAGCTTTCCCCGGGCATCTGCTACTATTTCATCCTTGACCGTTGCTTTTGCATACGCTTCCAATATTTTTCTTGTTTCTTTTTTTATTTCTGCTGAAAATATAATTTTCTCCCCGATAGTAACAGCTTTCTTAAGACGGACATCCATCTGTGCAGTCACTGCGGGCTTGCCAAGTTCAATGGCAACCTTGACCATCACCTCGTCAAGGAGTGTAGATACAATGCCGCCATGAACAATATTCTTATATCCCTGATGATTTTTTGGAGGGACATATTCTGTT
>CAMYJJ010000403.1 GCA_947258735.1 Thermodesulfovibrionia bacterium
GTGTTGACCATCCTGACATAATGGATTTTATTTCTGCCAAGGACAACAGCTCTCAACTGAATAATTTCAATCTCTCTGTCGGGTTAACCGATGTATTCATGAAGGCCCTTAAGGAAAACGGGGAGTATGACCTTATCAATCCGCACAACCAGAAACCCGTGCGCAAGCTTATGGCAAGAGACGTATTCGAATCTATAGTTAACCATGCATGGAAAAACGGTGAACCCGGCATTATCTTTATGGACAGAATAAACCAGTACAACCCGACTCCTGCTGCCGGTAACATAGAAAGTACAAACCCCTGCGGGGAACAGCCTCTGCTTCCATATGAGTCATGCAATTTAGGTTCAATTAATCTTTCAAAGTTTGTAAACCAGTCAATAGCAGCCGGGACTGATGAAGATATCAGCACCAGAATAGACTGGGACGCCCTCAGGGAGACTGTGCATCTGGCTGTTCATTTTCTTGATAATGTAATTGATATCAACAGGTACCCTCTGGATAAAATCGAACAGGCAACAAAGGCAAACAGAAAAATAGGCCTTGGTGTTATGGGATGGGCAGATATGCTGATCCAGCTCGGTATACCGTACAACTCTGTTGAGGCATCAAACCTTGCCAACGATGTTATGAAGTTTATTCAGAACGAAGGCAAGAGACAGTCTTCATTCCTGGCAGTGGAGAGAGGAGTATTCCCGAATTTTGATGAGAGCGTATACTGCGAAAAGATGGATCTGCGAAACGCTACGGTCACTACCATAGCTCCCACAGGCACCCTGTCCATATTAGCGGGATGTTCCAGCGGGATAGAGCCGCTATTTGCTGTGTCTTTTGTCCGTAATGTAATGGAAGGGACAAAACTCTATGAAGTCAATCCTCACTTTGAAAAGATCGCAAGGGAAAGAGGGTTCTGGAGTAAAGAGCTTATAGAAAAGATTGCTGAACATGGCACTCTCCAGGACATTGAAGAAGTGCCCGATGATGTGAAAAAGGCATTTATCACTGCCCATGACATATCACCTCTTGACCATGTACGGATGCAGGCGGCATTTCAGAAGCATGTTGACAATGCGGTTTCCAAGACCGTGAATTTCTCTCATGATGCGACAAAGAAAGATGTTGAGGATGTTTACTTTCTTGCTTATGGCCTTGGCTGCAAAGGGGTCACTGTGTACAGGGATGGTTCACGTGATGAGCAGGTACTTTCCACAGGACAAAGTAAACAGAAAGAAGAACCACAGGTTGTGGCTGAGCCTGTCTACAAAATCACGCCAAAGAAAAGGCCTGAAGTAATCAAGGGAACAACAAGCCTGATGAAGACCGGATGCGGCAACCTTTACATTACTATTAACGAAGATCAGGACGGAAATGTCTTTGAGCTTTTTACCCATATGGGTAAAGCCGGAGGCTGTGCCTCCAGCCAGGCAGAAGCTATCGGCAGACTTGTCAGCCTTGCCCTGAGAAGTGACATCGAACCTATCGAGATAGAGAAACAGCTCAAGGGGATTAGCTGCCACAGCCCGGCCTGGGCAGCAGGCGGAAAGATAGCGTCCTGCTCTGATGCAATTTCAAAGGCGATCGAAAGGTACAAACAGGTCGGTACTAAAAAGAACGGCAATGGTTCACACACAAAGAACGAGACAATAATGATGTGCGGCGCATGTCCTGATTGCGGTGGTGCTGTAGAGCACGAGGGCGGATGCGCTGTCTGCAGGGATTGCGGATTTACGAAGTGTTCATGATAAAAACAATTGAAAGGATTTAAAGTGTTTTGCTCCGGGGAATGGGCTCAACAGGCAGAATATGGTAGAAGTTTTGTTTATAAGAAATAAGCTGAATTTATTAGAGACATTACAGGATAACAGTTTTAACCCGCCAGGCCTCTGCTTAGCATGCTCAATTCTGGCGGGTTTTTCTTTTTCTATCGGAGAGGATATTTCGAAACTTAGAAATACTAAATTACATAACATGAGCTTTCAATAATTAATAAAGTGGCTGCAGTATTATTCATTAATACAGGCAGTTGTTAATAACGAATAAAATGACTGCAAATTAATATCTGTTATATGAGAAATGAATAATACAGACGATATAGAAAAAGTCTTTCAGCAAAATATAGCGTCAGTTCATAAGCTGGTTAATTTTGACCATGAAGTTCAGGATATTGCAATATCGGCGATTGAGACACTGCACAAGAAATTAAAAAATGAACAGAAAATAACTAACCCTGTTTTGAATGGCTCATCAACTCTTCAGATTTTGAAGAACATTAGGACGAATGATTCGCTAAAGTTAAAATACAGAACTATTTATAACCAAGCAGTAGTTTTACTCGTCTCATATTTTGGATCAGCAATTTCGGATCTATTTCGCTATACATCAAAAGTTGCTGTTCAGCAAGGGAAGGAAAAGCGAG
>CAMYJJ010000404.1 GCA_947258735.1 Thermodesulfovibrionia bacterium
CCCTGCCCCTCTTTGCTAAAGAGGGGAAGAGGATTCCCCCTTTGAAAAAGGGGGAGTAAGGGGGATTGATTTAAGGAATCATATACATGAAATCTCTATTAATTGTTGAGTCACCAACCAAAGTGAAAACCCTCAGTAAATTTCTCGGTAAGGATTTTACTATCAAGGCATCAGTTGGTCATGTAAAGGACCTGCCGCGAAAAGAGATCGGGGTTGATATAGAAAACGATCTGACTCCTACCTATGTAGTGATTGAGGGAAAGGAAAAGATCCTCAAGGAGCTTAAAAAGGCGGCAAAAAAAGCTGACAGAATATACCTTGGCCCTGACCCTGACAGGGAGGGTGAAGCAATTGCGTGGCATATAGCAGATGAGCTCGAGGGGTCATCTGACAAATTATTCAGAGTCGAATTTAATGAAATAACGGAAAAAGCAGTGACCGAGGCCATAAAGAACCCGAGAAAGATCAACTCCCATCTTTTTGATGCGCAGCAGGCCAGAAGGATACTGGACAGACTCGTGGGGTACAAACTTTCCCCGTTGTTATGGAGAAAAGTCAGACGTGGTCTGAGTGCCGGCAGGGTACAGTCTGTTGCATTGAGGCTGGTTGTTGACAGGGAAAAAGAGATAGAGGCCTTTAAGACGAAAGAGTACTGGAGTATTACTGCCTCACTCGAAGGTAAAGAGCCCCCGCCCTTTGATGCCAAGCTGTTTAAGGTAAGCGGAGAAAAAATAGAAATAGGCAATGGAGAGGATGCCCATGCCATTGTTGATGATCTCAAGGACAGACCTTTGTCCGTAACCAGGGTTGAAAAGAAAAAGAGGAGGCGCTCACCGGCCCCTCCATTTATTACCAGCACACTGCAGCAGGAGGCATCACGGAAGCTGAGGTTTACGGCAAAAAAGACGATGATGGTTGCCCAGCAGCTGTATGAAGGAATAGAGCTCGGTACAGAAGGTTCGGTCGGTATGATCACATATATGAGGACCGATTCGGTCAAGATTGCTGATGAAGCCCAGCAGGAAGCGCGTGCATTTATAAGAGGTGAATTCGGAAATGATTATATGCCTCAAAAGCCTCCTGTGTACAAGAGTAAAAAATCAGCCCAGGAAGCACATGAAGCTATCAGGCCCACATCTGTGCTCAGACCGCCCATGGCAGTTAAAAGTTTTATGAGCAGGGACCAGCACAGGCTTTACAAACTTATCTGGAACCGGTTTATTGCCAGTCAGATGATTTCTGCCACGCTGGAACAGACCTCGGTTGATATTGAGGCTGACAGATACCTGTTCAGGGCATCCGGTACGGTGGTCAAGTTTCCCGGATTCATGAAGCTTTATATCGAAAGCGGCGATAACGGAAAGGATGAAGAAGGTCTGCTGCCATCACTGTCAGAAGGCGATGTGATGAAGACACGTGGCGTTACACCAAAGCAGCATTTTACCCAGCCTCCTCCAAGGTATTCAGAAGCAACGATTGTAAAGGAGCTTGAGGCAAAGGGCATTGGCAGGCCGAGCACATATGCAAACATCATTTCAACCATTATTGACAGGAAATACACTGAAAAACTGGAAGGAAGATTTAAACCCACAGAGCTTGGTGTTGTAGTAAGTGATATGCTTGTTGAGAGGTTCGCAGACGTAATGGATTACAACTTTACTGCTAAAATGGAAAACAACCTCGACAAGATAGAAGAGGGCGGCTTGCGGTGGGTCGATATCGTGATGGACTTTTACCGGCCTTTTGACAAAGACCTGGAAGAGGCCATGAATATCCAGGGCAGGGTCAAGCCGGAGGACATTCCCACTGATGAGGTATGTGACAAATGCGGCAAACCCATGGTGATCAAGTGGGGACGCCATGGACGGTTTATTGCCTGTACCGGTTTTCCTGATTGCAAGAACACCAGGCCCCTTGAAGGGGAAGGTGATGGTCAGGGCGCTGAAGCATATAAAACAGATGAAAAGTGTGACAAATGCGGTTCAGAAATGGTATTAAAATCAGGAAAGTTCGGCAGGTTTCTTGCCTGCAGTAAATACCCTGAATGCAAGACAACAAAACCTCTCAGCATAGGTATAAAATGCCCTGACGACGGTGGTGAGCTTGTTGAGAGAGGCACCAAAAAGGGTAAAGTATTTTATAGCTGCGGAAATTATCCCAAGTGTAAATTCGCCACATGGTATAAGCCGGTTAACAGAAGCTGCCCCCAGTGTGATGCATCAATTCTAGTTGAAAAAAAGACCAAAAAGGGCGAATACATTGCCTGTCTGAAAAAAGACTGCGGTTATAAGGAAGAGATAGAAGAAAATACAGGCGAGCACGCGCCAGAGGACTGATCCTGCCATATAAGTTGTTCCAATAATTCTAATTATACTTCATTAATTAGGCAGTTCAACAGTAG
>CAMYJJ010000405.1 GCA_947258735.1 Thermodesulfovibrionia bacterium
CGGCATTGTGTAACTTATGCCTCCAATGCCGCCGTAAAAAGCATCACCGTTTACTTCAAGCAACCCATTTGATCCAAGACCCTGATGGGCTGTGCCATCAAGCCTGAATGATCCAAGGCCTCCAAATGCAAATGCTAACGAATCCCTTTTTTTCGCCAGTGACATAAAATCAGACAGCCTCGCATGCTGGTTATCACCTCTGACCTGTGCCAGTACATCATTGACTGCGCTGAGCGTGTCATCATCTTCATCACCATCACCATCTACATCACCAACATCAAAGGCATCCTGCATATCTCCGATAAAGTCCATGACATTGTTATTGACTTCGCCGGTAAGCCCCAGTATGTTAACCTCCCAGCCGTTATCTGAAGGAAGGTTGGCGAGCCCGGCCGGGTTATAGAAGAGCGTGTCTGCGCTGCCGCCGACGGCAACATAGGCACCTCCCATCCCCATGGCACGGGGACTCTTGTAAAAATAGGGATACTCCCGTGTGACAGGTTCAGCCGTGACTATGGAAAATGACCCGGTAATCATAACTGTTATGAGTAATATTATCAGTATTATTGTCTTTCTTGTGTTCATCATGGTCATCTCCTCATTAATTAAAATTGCATAACAAAAATACAGCCATTTCAAGGGCAGTTATTCGGCCTGTTTCAAGGGAATCCTGATTGTTTTCAGGTAAGGAAAAGGGAAGAGCAACACCACATGAACCCAGGGCTGCCGGGCTGTCCGCATCATTAATGTCATCCCATAACATGTCCATAGCTTCAACAACACTGTTGTCAGGGTTGTTCGGCAGTGAATATATGAGGGAGCGAACCGTATCTCTCAGGCTTGTACCGAATTGCGACACAAGAGGAACCTCAATATCTGACAAGGTTCCATACGTTACCAGAATGTCGAACACGGCTGTGTGTGCCGGAGGAATGCCGCTTAGCTGTGCAGCAGCCCCCAGAGAGAGGCCCGAGATGCTGTTGCCTGAAATGACAGGCGCGATAGTCCATTCAGCACTTACATCAAGCGGGATACTCAATGTACCGGTAATAGCGGGATCGCTGATCTCTAAAACGACACTGGAATTTGTACAGTTGTAGTCAGAGATATTGTTTTGTAAAAACTGGTTTGTCAGGGGATTGGGATCGGACATTACAGCATCCTCAGCTACCGAGATGAACTCAAGAGCACACTCACCTGCTTCAACCACATCAACCACTCCGTTTCCATCACTGTCAATACCCTCCAGGAGAAGGTCCTGGCCGCCTCCGTCAATAAGGTTCTTGAAATCCATAATCGCATCTATTATTAATGCGATAGCATAATGAAAATTTATCTCAGGATCTGTGTCTGCCATGCCGCCGCCTTCTGAGGATAATTCATTCACAGCACTCTGGATATACTGCTTGTTTTCAAGGGTAGTTGAGGGTAGAAGTGTCTCGAAGTACAGCGCAAGGTCATCTTCTACATCTTCAGCATCAATCATCCTGTCGAGGATATCATTAATATCAAAACCTGCCAGTCCGAGATATGCCGCTGATCTGTCAAGCGGTGAGGCATTCTCATTATTTAAAACCGAATCAAAATCGCCTTTATCCAGATCCCGACTTATGACATAGTCTTTGGCATCTGTTGAATCCTCGTCAGAGAGAAACTCAAACAGGTTATTCCCACAGCCATACATCATGAAAGTCAGCATTAAAACAGATAAAACAATGTTTCTCATTTTCATATTGATCTTTCCTTTCATTTAATTGATTTTTAAATTTAATTTTGTTTAGATCCATGTTGATATATTGCAGATGCTCCTGTTCCTTCCTGTTAATTAATCGGGATTACCATGACATTACTTAAGAACAGTTCCATCCGGTGGACAAACGGCTTTATTAAATAATGGTTTTTTAAAAAACAGGATAGTTATACCCCGAAATCCCCTTGCTTCTCCGTGTGGAATGCTGTATTCTTTATCATAAATTCTCTTTTTCAGACCGGAGGTAGGCAAATGATACGAAAAGTAAAGAAAGCGGAGCTGTACAACTGCTGCAAGGTATCGGAATTACCCTTTAAAACTACTGATGAGATTTCACCGTTAACCGAGACTATCGGGCAAAAAAGGGCCTTAAGCGCCCTTGAATTTGGACTGGGTATCGACAGTCACGGGTTTAATATATATATTTTGGGGGAAAGTGGTACAGGCAAGCTGACCACCATCAGTACAATTCTTAAGGACAAAGCCAAAGACGAACCAGTACCTGATGACTGGTGCTATGTATACAATTTCAAAAACCAGGATGTGCCCCGTTCATTGAGTCTCAGTCCGGGAAAGGGGGTTTCCTTTGAAAAAGACATGGAGGAGATGATCACCTCCCT
>CAMYJJ010000406.1 GCA_947258735.1 Thermodesulfovibrionia bacterium
CTACAATAACATGGACCTTGATGAAAATCTGGACGACCTGCCCAGGAAAAGACTTATCACTGCACGGGAAACAAGGTCAGTTGTTCATGCCCTGAATCTGATGACCGAACACAACATACGACGGCTTATTGTCACCGATCATACGAATAGTTTTTCGGGCGTTGTTACGCAGCAGGACATGCTCCAGTATGTTGAAGACGACTATTACCGGTCCGCCTTAAAGGTTAAGCACATCCTTAACAGGCTGCATAATATCATAAGCGTCCCCCCTGAGGAAGCACTCAGCAGGGTGCTGGCCTGTCTGGTAGTGAATACCATCAGTGCTGTTCCCATTATCAGTGACAATAAGGCCATCGGCATTGTGACTGAAAAGGACATCCTGAACATTGCAGCCAATAATATTTCCCTGGAAAGCAGCGTGTCAGAACACATGTCAGGTCCTGTGATATGCACCACCCCTGATGCGCCCCTTGTGGAGATAGTAAGTCTTATGAATGAAAATAACATCAGGCGGGTGATTGTAAATGATGAAGAAGGTCATGCCATGAATATCGTTACGATCAGGGACATATTCAGAAACTCTGAAGGTGACTATAGCAAGTTTCTTGAAAGAAAATTGAAGAGTGCAAAAGATATACTCAACTTACTCCCTGAAATGCTCATTGAAGTGACTGATACAGGAAGTGAACAGCTCATCATCTGGGCAAACAAGAAGTGTTCCGGAAAATTTGGCGATGAGATAATCGATAAAACCATAACCGAGTTTATTCCTGAACAGTACTGGAGTGAAATATATCCTGCCATGATAAAACTTGGCAGCATTGAGCATTTTAAATTTAAAAAAGACAATGAATTATTTGAACTTTCGGGCCATGTGATTAATACCAGTGAACAGGCTGAAAATGGCAGGTTACAGCTTGTTCTGCGTGACATTACCGAAGATGTAATGCTTTCGGTAACAGATGAACTGACCGGGATTTATAACAGACGGTTTATTAACGAGTATCTTCAAAAAGAGCTGGAGAGAAGCAGGAGAAACGAAAGTAATCTATCTGTAGTTATATGCGATATCAATGACTTTAAAATAATTAATGACTCATATGGTCACCTGGCAGGGGATACAGCCCTTAAATCATTTACCTCTGTTCTCTCAAAAAACCTCAGAAAATCAGATGTGCTGGGCCGGTATGGCGGTGACGAATTTTTCATTATTCTGCCTGAAACCCCCAGTGATACCGTTCATGTGATTGTAGACAGAATACAGGCTGATCTCAAGAAGCATAAAGTACCTGTTTCTGAAAAAGTCAACGTAAACATCTCTGCCAGTTTCGGCATCGCCACGTATCCGACAGACGGCTCATCAGCTGATGACCTGCTCATCAAATCAGACAGCAACCTGTATTTGAATAAGCAGACTAAGAATAAATAGACCCCATCCCCATCCCCATTTTTTTAGACTGTAATGAGGTTTTATAAATTGTCTTTATTGGTGAAAGTCCAATAGGGTATCTTCAATATATAAGGAGGATTGAGATAATTTTTCAACACCTGCTTGAGTTCCTTTTTTTGGTAAGCGGTTCATAGCGGGCATTGCTTTTCAGGAGGCTGATCTCTTCTTCCTTCCACGGCCGTTTCTGCTGCGAGGAGTGAATTGCCCCGATCTTCAGGGCCCGCTGGTATATGGCCCACCGGGGCATTCCAAGCTTTCTCGCCAGGTTCTGGATGCGCGGTTTTGCGTCTGTATTAATTGAATAGGTATACAGTATCTCCTTGTCCATGTCAGGTGTAAATGTGTATTTTGCCATCTTGCCTCTTCAATCCTCACTTCAATAATTCTCCCTCCTCTTCTCCTCTCCTCTCCTCTCCTCTCTCTTGGGTTAAGAGGGACCGAGTGAGTTACTTTAATAGTCATCCATCTTCCTCGCAATCTGTCATTGTCAAAGAGAAACGCGACTGGAGGATCTGTTGCCTGCCGTCAGGTAAGCCCTCCTAATCTTATAAGTCTACGACTTACAGCTTGTCCCTAGCACGACCAGTAGCCCTTCTTGAATAAGCATGATCTAGTACTGCCTCGTGTATTCATTTGCATAGATAACATGCCATGTGCCGTTATATTGCTTCCACACGGCCACGGCATTTCCGCTTCCGCTTACAGCTATTTGAGGATCTCTTGCATCACCAGTATTAACTGTCTCGATCATCTCTGCCGTTCCCCAGCCGTTTTCCGCAGTGTACCGGTTTGTCGATATGCTTACTCTGGTCTCATCATACTGCTCCCACACGGCCACGGCATTGCCCCCCAGGTCTACTGCTATCTGAGGCCTATATGCACCACCATTGTCCGTTTCGATGAGTACTGCAGTTC
>CAMYJJ010000407.1 GCA_947258735.1 Thermodesulfovibrionia bacterium
TCAACAGGAGTCCTGACCATCCTGAAAGATCAATGGTCAGGACCAGTTCATTCAATGAATATGATCCATAATTCTTGCTGTCATCCATGGTAATGTGATAATTTCCCCTGCGAGGACCATTATCTGAAGTGAGCAATATTCTCCCATCATTTGTGCTGTTCATACTCCACTCAGGCCCCAGCACACCGCTTTCAAAATTCTCCGTATAGATCGTATATTCAGAGGCGGACAGCGTTGCGGTCATCATTTCCCCTGCGTCGCTGATATTGGAAATGCTCACATTGCTGGATGAGCCGTCATAGAGCCTGCTGCCCGGGCTGGAGGCATCGTCAAATACCGTGGGGTTGCCCGGATACCATAAATCAGTTTTATTTCCATCATTAATATTTTTTTCAAGATGCCATGCATTGTCAGCCTGTTCCAGTGCTACCATGTAATGGGTAGAAACACAGCTGGCGGGGGGAATGCATTCCTCTGTGTTGTCTGTTTTACTTTCATCGATGTGCCAGATAGCAAGACCGCCGAAACCGGTTAAAAGAAAGTCCTCAAGACCGGTATCATATCCGACAGGGTACCTGTTCTCAACAAGAAAATACTCCGTATCAGAGCCTGTTACGAGCCTGAAGACCGAATTCGTGCTGTCTGCCGTCGCTGATCCCGCCGCTGTTATTGCTCCGGTGCTGGAAAATTCAGCACCCTCTGCCCATCCCAGATAATACTTGCTCCATGCACAGGGAAGTACCGGTGTCTGACCCAAATAGGAATCTACGGATGCCTTGCCCCAGGACCCTGCCCCCATGACACCAAATCCGCCAATTCCCCGGGAAGTGCCGTCAATGTCATATAAATCAGGAAGATTGAATATCAGGTGGCCCAATTCATGGACCATGATGCCCATGGTGGCCTGATGATTGCCATGGATTTCACCGAACTGGGCATAGCCGCCGTTATTCTGATAGTGACCTACCCGTACATTATCCACTAAGGGAGCTTCAACAAACGGGTATGTCCCGTCGCCCCATCCCAGTGACCACCTGTGTCCCCACACACTGGGAGATGCAGTATTGTAAGCCCGTTCATACCCTGCAACAATAACAACGACGGCAAGTTCATCAGAATCCACATACCCATCAGTATTGACATCATATGCAGCATATTCTATATATGGATTAGCAGCAATAATGGCGTCCCGCGTTAGTTGCCGGTTTGCATTTCCCGTAGTATTCCCGGTATCCGGATGAGGATAACCGAGATTAATCCATCCGATAACTCCATTGTTAGCTGTTCCAGAACTCTCATTAGCTGGCGACAGGCTGACATTGCCATATGAAGCCTTGTTGAAATAATCATCTATGCTTGCGATATAGGCAGCAAAACTGTTTTCGGAATATGGGGTGTGGGTTGTGTCAGAGAACTTTACGAGGATAAAGAGCACCGGCCCCGCAAAGGGAACCGCAGGTGCTGACGGGCCCACCGGGGATCCTGAAGATGCATTCTGTCCTGATGAGGATTGCTGAGATGACGGTATGCTGTGTATCCCTTGTGTTCTCATAAACTGAGGGTGAGGACGAATCTTTTTTTTCAGTCCGGGGGGCGGTGCATGATGTGCCGGAGTAGCGGATAATACAGCACTTCTTTTATCAAAATGAGAAATATAATACCAGTAACCATTGACGCCCTTACGTATGGAATGCCCGCGTGTAGTATCGACAAAGTTATTCCACTCATCACCTTTTATTCGTGCGGGTATGCTGCTGCCGTCGGGTTGTACTATTTCTACAATATCCGGAGCTGCAGGAACAGCATTACCCTTATCAGCCGCAAAGAATAAAAGAAGGAGAAAAGCAAAAAGTGTTACGCGACCATAACAGCTTTTAAACATATATTTAGTCTACCAAAAAATAAAAAAGTATATATATAAACAGTGTTTGCTTATATGCGCAAAGAGCTAGATGCTGGCGACTGTCTCTCAGGTTGAAGCAGGCAGGTCCAGGGAAAAAATAAGCAAGTCGTTAATTGATAAGTATTTTATAATCAAAGAGTTTGATATTAAGTCAGCTTTATACTTTTAGTCTGTTATTAATCAGGTCCATGATTTCCTGATGTTCATCGTCCGTAAAATGAACAGCCATCTTTCTTCTTTTTTCCTCAATCTTTTCACAGACCCGGTCAACCAGTTCCGGCATGGTATCAGTGGACAACTGTAATTTCCTAATCGTCTTTCCCTCTCCGGCATATTGATAAATATGCTCCAGCAGATCTTCCAGCTCATTAAGGCCGATCCTTAATCTGAAGGCCTGCAGCGCAGGAGTTCCCATGGAAACGCATTGTTCTTTTGCTGAATAGGT
>CAMYJJ010000408.1 GCA_947258735.1 Thermodesulfovibrionia bacterium
TAACCACTGGTTATGTGGACTCTCAACTCAGGATTGAGAATACATCAAGTTTTTTCCTGCCTTCAATGATGGCATCAAACCTGGTCATAGTGGCTGTTGTAGC
This sequence comes from Thermodesulfovibrionia bacterium, assembly GCA_947258735.1. Next base: position 104 of record CAMYJJ010000408.1, read on the forward strand.
AGTTATTGGCCTGATCGGACTTATATTTATTTCCCATAAAATAGCCGGACCTCTTTATAGATTTGAAGCCAGCCTTAAAGAAATCAGCAGCGGTGACCTTACGCATAGAATCAGGACACGGGAAAAAGACCAGCTCAAAGAACTTGCTGATAGCCTCAATCTTTTTGCCCTGTCTTTTGATGATAGAATGGCTGGATTGAAACAGTCTCTGCAGGCTCTAACAATAAATGCTTCGGATTTGCAGAATCGACTTTTATCAGGAGAAGCAAATGATGATCCTGAATCGCAACAGCTTATACGGGAGATTACGGACAATCTGAAAAATATAGAAAGCAGTCTCAACCAGGTTAAAACCTCACAGGATAATGAATCGAATAGCCGGGAAGCTTGAGTGATACGGAATGTTTTACTTTCTTTAATTACTGGACTAATCATTACCTCCCTCACAGTACTGTCACCCCGTGTTGCTGCCGGGAGTGATTGGCAAGTCCTTCAAAGTAACTGTTGCACAATAAAGTATCTTGATGAAGCCCATTTGAGAACATTCACTCTCAGAATAGGGGGATTCAGGTTTACCAGCAAAGGGCTTGACGATAATCCTGATAACATTAAAACTAAAGTTGACGAAGTAATGGGGAAGGTACAAGCCATACTGGATATGTATCCAGATGACATGGCTATTTCAATAGCGCTGTATGTTGATCATCTGAGCATTGGACGGAAATTCCGGGAGTTTTCTGAGACTGGTACTATCCCGATAGCTTTTTACGCGAATAAATCTCAGACGATCTATGTTGATATCAGCAGTGTTACTGACGGAGTCCTTGCCCATGAAATGGCTCATGCAGTTATTAATTTTTATTTTGTTACTCCTCCTCCAGCTAAAATGCAGGAAATCCTTGCCCAGTATGTGGACTTGCATTTGTGGGATTAAATGTAACCCTTGCCACCAGTCTCCAGCTTAATTCTAGAATTGCATGTAAATAATCAGGATCTCCTTCCTTGTTTTATTTATTATCAATTCGTGTCATAGCACAGGTAGATTGTGTGTCAGAAATTGAAGATGGCACACAAACCAATAGAGTTTGATTTGAGTTATTTTCTATCATGCTAATTTAATTAAAGAAAATAACACAACAGCCAATCCATAGCTGGCATCATTATTGCTCTTCTTCATTTATATCATTATTTTACCAAATAATTAATTGAGTTACCGCATACGATTGAAACTAGATTTATTTCAATTGAATGGATTGTTGCTGATGAGGAGATATAAAATGAGAAAAAATTTGATAGTAATTTTGGCAATTGGAATGGTTGTCGGATTATTCAGTACTGGTTTCGCAGATGAAAACATTACCATATTAGCGAATGAACGCTCCGGCTCTGATCATATTATTGGTGAGTATCGACTGGTTACGCCGGGTACCTATAATATTTCGATAGTAGATGGTGCATGGGGAACCTTTGCATTGACAGATTTTGACCCGCCAAATGCGACGAATACTTTTGGTGATAATGCCATTTTTGTTCCTTATCAGGGATGGTTATGGAGCATGGTTATATTTAATGGTACAGATTCTGTGATGCTAGGAGATCACAGCCTGGGAGGAGCATTTAATTACGATGTTTCGCTTGGCAATAAAGCAGCTGCACAAGCTTCCGCTCTCAGTCATAATGGGGTTGGAACATCTGTTCCCATAGAATCAAAAGGCGAATTATGGTTTTATATTTATGATCCAGGAATTCGTGACGCTGAAGGCTCACTTACTTTTAATGTTGCTGTTGTTCCTGAACCAATCAGTACCACTCTTTTTATTGTCGGCGGTGTACTGCTGGGCGGAAGAAGTTATCTGAGAAGAAAAAAATCTTAAAAGTCTTTTCTAAATAATATTATTTATCAAAAGGGTCTGGCTAATGCCAGGCCCTTTTTTCCGCTATTTCCCACTGCCCCTAAAGTTACTCTCCCGTTTACTCGATTAATAGATATGTTTGACGCGGATGATACTTATCTGCAGGGGGAGAGTAAATGGGAAGTAAAACAGTCAAATTAATAGTATTTCTGCTGACGTTCAGTTTTGCCATTACATCATTATCTTATGCATTGGATTACAGTGAGTTGGAGTCAGTTGATTCTAGTATTCAGCTTAGAGCCGGATTTCAGCTGCATAGCTCTCATGATCTGTATAAATTGAATTCATTAGAATCCATTGAAAGACGAT
>CAMYJJ010000409.1 GCA_947258735.1 Thermodesulfovibrionia bacterium
TCAATATCGACACCCACGATGACGTCCGACTTATCCCTGAAGAAAAGATCACAGAACTTCAGAAACTATACGAACAAAAAGACTGGAATGGATTGAGCGGAGCAGATTCGGTTGCCGACCATGGCCTCTACCATGTTGGCAACTGGATCTATGCAGGTGCTCGTCTTGGTATGTTTAAAGAAGTTTACTGGGTAATTCCATATCCGTATTTTTCACAGACAAATCCTGATGAACTTCTCCGCCGGTTTTTAAAAGATGCCATGTTCAGTGATGAGGACATCAAGACGTTTACTCTTCAGGATAACCGGTTTTCAGGAATCTATCAGGGCATTCCTTTGACCGTATGTGATATTGAATCGCTTCCTGTTTTATCCGAACCTGTTTTAATGAGTATTGATACTGACTTTTTCCCTGTATTCTCCACCCAGTACAGGATCAATTATCTCAAGGCTTTGGACATAATGTTTTCATCTCTCTTCAACAGTAATTACCGTATTCAGGAAGGAGTGGTAAGCTACTCGGTGAACGGTGAATATATTTCCCCTCATCTTCGCTGGATCGGTGACGAACTGGCCAGTGTTTTATCATGGCCGGCAGTTCTCAATGAACCACCGTCTGATCTGCTCATGCTGTTGCAGAAAGTAGATGATGCGTACCGGTCTGTCCATGTTTTAGAGATGCTGGATTTAATAGATACATATCCGGCACAGGATAAGGAAGCGCCTCTGCTTCTGTACAAGGCATATGCCCATATGCTGAGGAAAGAGACTGATAAGGCTTTGACTTCGGCAAAGGCGAGCTGTGAAGCTGACAGGCTCTACTGTTCCGGACTTCCTTACCTGGGTTCGCTGTACTTCACAAAAAACCAGTGCCAGGAGGCAGAGAAGTTCTTCAGGGCAGGGTATTCCAGCGATCCCGGTATGAGGAACGATTTTTATTACTTTGCGCACTGTCTTCGTGACATGGGAAACAATGAAGAAGCAATAAATTATTACAAAAAAGATGTTCAATTAAACGGTTCATTTCCTACAGACTTTCTTATATTCGAGACCTACCTGTTGTCAGGTGAAAGCGGGAAGGTTTCTGCTGCATTAAAAGCAGCTGTAAGCGGCCTGGAAAGAAATCCTTATGCAGAGGTTATCAATACAAAAGCTGCACATGCCATTTATGCGGCGATTGAATATAGTGAGAAGAATAATTTAACAGAACTGCATGCTGCCCTGAAGGACAATCCGGCGGTGAAGAAGATGGTTGTTGATTATCCAGGATTGTAGGGGACCCGGTGGGTCGCCCTGTTTTTGGCATATGCCTGCCGATTATTGGTTATGCATTCAATGATGTTTGTATTGCCAACGGTGAGGAGGGCGAGGCACCGCCTCTCCCCTACATTATACGATTGATATTTTACCGGTTATAACATATAATCGAATTTATTGATAATGCACTATTTATATTATAAAAACAGGAGGATAACTAAGATGTTCATTCGATTAAAACATGTGCTTTCCTGCGTTACTGTTTTTAGCATTTGCTTAATGAGCAACAGTTCTTTTGCTGAAGACCCTGTGAAGAAAAATGTTCCGGAGATCAGGAAGGGAACCGTTACCGGAAGGATAATGGTCAGGGACAAGGGAGATGTTGCTCTTGCCTGGGGGCAGATCATGATTTATGATATCCTGTCCGGGCCTCCTCCAGTACCTGAGAAGTATGAAAGAACTCCTGATATTTCGCGCAGCCTTGATGCTGATGGTAAATTTAGTGTTGAAATTCCTGAAGGGAATTATTATGTTGGTGTGATCAAGCGACTATCAGGTGATAAATTGGGGCCTCCTCAGGAAGGTGATTATGTCTTCAGAAGCCTTAATGAAAAAGGTACACCACAATTACATACAGTTAAGGTCAATGAGACGCTTGACCTGGGGACCTTTGCACAAGCCTTTCAAATAACCGCTGAAGATATTGAAAAACGACATGTAACGACAGCGTTAGAAGGCACAATCGTGAGTACAGACTGGCTGCCTGTTGAAGGGGCGGTTGTTGTTGCTTTTGCTGAGCCGATCATAGGGAGAAAGCCCCTCTTTGTATCAAACAAGTCAGACAAGGACGGGAAATATGTTCTGCCATTGACAGAAGGCACATATTACCTGAGGGTCAGAAACAGTTTTGCGGCAGGACCGCCTGAACCCGGGCAGATCGTGGGCTACTATGGTGAAGGTACTCCGAAACCGGTGCCAATTAAGGACTGCGAGATATTAAAAGGAATTGATTTCCAGGTCGTTGTGTTTCGTGGGAGAGGACCATCGCCCCAAAGGGTACCCAAAAGTC
>CAMYJJ010000410.1 GCA_947258735.1 Thermodesulfovibrionia bacterium
TATCAAGTCCCTTCCTGCTGATATTGTCATTCTGGACCTCGGAGCAGGTGTGCATTTTAATACCCTTGATTTCTTCGGTATTTCAGACAGGGGCATTGTGGTAACAGCCCCTGAACCAGGGGCAGTCATGAATGCGTACGGCTTTATTAAGGGGGGCCTGTTCAGAAAACTCCAGAGCGTATTCAGAAAACACCCTGACATCGGCCCTTTGATTGAATCTGAATCAAAAAAGACAGAGGGAGACAGCAGGCTGACTCTTGGTCTGTTTGCAGAAGAAGTCAGAAAAGCTGATCCTGACCTTTTTCCCCTGGTCAATGAAATTGAGCGGTCATTTAACCCTGCCCTCGTTGTAAACAGGGTACCGGCAGGACAGAGCCATGTCCTTGTCAAAAACCTGATTGCGTTGTGCCGCGAAAAACTCGGCATCACTATCGGGCATGCCGGTAACCTTCCGGACAGCAGAGACATATCAGACTATCTTCTGGACATTCCCGGCTTCCTTAATGCCAAAGAAGGAAAGCTGTATCGTTCTGCTATAAAAAATATCATCAATGAACTGGAAGTTCCAGATCTGACCGTACCGCAGACTGGTCAGATAAAAGCTGACTACTCAGATGAAGATGTAGAAAGGATTATAAAGGTCATGGAATGGCTTGACGACAGTATATTCAGCGGAACCAACAGGAACGCATGGAAATTGAGAATGTATTTCAACCCCTCAGAGGTGGTAGAGTTTTTACTCAGCCGCGGTGTGAGCCACGAGACCCTGCACTCAGATTAATACATATCTATCGAAGTTCAACTTCGATAGATATCGGTGGCTGACATACTGCCTCTGATGCAACTGTATTCAATAACGCATCAGATGAATCCTCATAAAAAAAAGGACTTGAATGAATCAAGTCCTTTAATGAGCTGCCCGGTATGCTCATTTTCCTTCGGGTGTATGAGTGTCTCCATAATCAATATTGTAATCACATGGGTCACATTCCAGTTTAACAAATCCTTCATCAATACCCCCTTTTTCAGAAGGATTAAGTGTATTTCCATAATCAATGTTGTAATCGCATGGATCACATTTAATTTTAATATCTGATTTTGCTGTCTGCTCATCAATAGCTGATGGCCCCATTTCTATCCCGTACACGGTTCCTGTGAATAATAATATCAAAGCCATCAGTACAGCTCCTATGGTTACTTTATGTTTCATTATCTTGACCCCCTTTCCGAAGCGTGTAACGCTTCATCGATACATATAGTCTATAAAAAACCGAACCTGCAGGATCTTATCCTTCGGTAGCTCGGCCATGCTACGACTAATTCAGCACCCGCCGCTTTCTGCCCCCCTCTTTCGAAGGGTTTGGTTTTGTCGGGACTCATTTATCTATATATCTAATTCTAAATTAACACGAGAGTTTGTAAATGGGTGGTTAATTTCAGTAAATTATTTGTAAATTCTTGCCAGCGATAACTTGCTGATACTAAATATTATTTTGTGTTTCAGCAAGGAATGCCATATAGCGATAAGGTGAATAATACCTGTCCGGACTGACTCAGAACGTACAACACAAAGAATCCTAGAAAATGCTGAACTTGAAATACCGGCTGGGGTTTTCCTCAATGTCCTTGATCAGGACATTTAACTCCTTTAGTGTTGTTTTCAGCTCTACAGAAAGCTCATCATCGGTGACCAGGCTGCCCATAAGACCCTGCCCGCTGTCTATTTTTTCAAGAATGGTGTTTACTTTCAGTGATACGTCATTTACATTGTTGTAAAGACTCTCATCTTCAAGAAGCTTATTTACTGTCCCTTTGGAATGGACGAGCTTCTGAGTGAATACATCAAGAGATTCAGATGCCTTCTGAAACCTGTTGTACAGGGCCGGATCATCGATCAATTTCGTTAATGTGCCTTCTGATGCCTTGAGAGATTTTGCAAACAGCTGCACATCACTGACAGCTGATGAGACATTCCTGTACAGCTTGTCATCGCTCACCAGTTTACCGACCGTCCCGCTTCCACTTTCCATCTTCTTGATTAACTGGGACAATTCACCAGTTGTATCCTTGATACCGTTGAAGACCGCCGGATCATTCAGGAATTTAGCTACCGTGCCTTCTCCTCGCTCGATTTTTGATATGGTCGATTCAAGCAAGGCCGCAAAATTGGTAAGCTTGCCCATCGATTCTTTGCCGGACTCAAAAATATCCTGAATCTCTACCGGTGAGACTCCTTCAATGGAGTAGCCTTCAACTATGGGCTCCTCATCTCTTGAACCAGGGGTTACCTCCAGATATTTGTCTCCA
>CAMYJJ010000411.1 GCA_947258735.1 Thermodesulfovibrionia bacterium
CGAAATAGTATGGATAACAATAATATGAACCTGTTGGTCATGGTCCATTTTCAGGAGAATTATGACAATGCCTTCTGGAACGGCACCTGGATGGTATATGGGGACGGGGCACGTGTATTTTCCCCCCTGGCAGGAGCACTGGATGTAGCTGCCCATGAAATGACACATGGCGTTATCGAGCATACAGCAAATCTTAATTACGAAAACCAGAGTGGCGCCCTGAATGAATCCTTTGCAGACCTGTTTGCGGTCATGGTTGACAGGGATGACTGGAAGATCGGTGAGGACATCACCCTTGTCCAGCCGGGACATCTCAGGGACCTGGCCAATCCTGCAAACGGACTGGGCACGCAGCCTGCAAAAATGAGTGAGTATCTGAATCTGCCCAATACCGAAGCAGGAGACTGGGGCGGGGTACATATTAACAGCGGCATTCCAAACAGGGCGGCCTATCTCACTGCAGAAGGGCTGACTGCTGAAGGACTGGGGACGAGTATCGGCAGGAGTAAAACAGAAAAGATATATTACCGCGCCCTGACAACGTATTTGCAGGCCTCATCACAGTTTATTGATGCCCGACGCGCCCTGATTCAGTCTGCGGAGGATCTCTACGTTGGTGAAGACGAGGACGAGGCTGTGGCTGCTGTTACAGCAGCATGGGATGCGGTAGAAGTCGTCGAGGGAGCAATCGGGTCTCCGGATGATCCTGCACCTTCTCCTGTAGATCCTGTCTCAGGCGATGACCTGATGGTCTATCTTGCTCCGCAGGACGGAACACATGATTTTCCTAAAGCTCTAGGAGATACTGAAGATATGTATTCTTTGAAGTTTCAGATATTGACTGCTCCATTTAACGGGTATGACCCTAAAAAGGACTTTGAGGTCTCCACTCCTGTTGCTCCGAGGTATACGAAACCGGCGGTGTACACAAGTATTACAGGAACATATATTTATTATGTAGGGGTAGATAATAATGTCCACTTAGTCAGGACTGACGGTTCAAATTATTCTCAGATTACATCCAACGGCACTGTATGGAGCATTGCTATCTCTCCTGATGCTCACTATCTGGCATACACACCGGTAAGCAGCATTGATAATAATATATATATCATTGACCTGATAGGTTCAAATGACCGGACGGTGCCCGTTGTTCCACCGGATTACCAGGAGGGAGGATCTGGCACTACAAACAGCATTCTCTACGCCGACTCGCTCGCATTTGATTATCAGGGCAGCACACTGGTTTTTGATGTGCTGAACTGTCTATCACTGCCTGACAATCCTTGTATCGACAATATTGATGATGATATTGATGGGTACCGCTACTGGTCAGTCGGGTTTATCAATATGTCAGACAGCTCGTTATCATATCCCTTCCCCAACCAGAACCCGAATTTTGATTTTGGGTATCCGTCATTTGCATATAATAATAATTTTATTGTTGCCATGGATGTGCTGGACAAAAGCGAAGGCGGAACGATCCTGTCAATGGTCAGAACCTTTAACCGGGAGACGCAGGAGAGTAAGAACATTGCCAGCCCGAATCTGGGTATAACAAATGATACAGGGATATGGGGAGTGCCAAGTTTCTGGGGAGACGATGATTTTATAACCATCCAGGGTCTTGTACCGGGAGTTTCGGGTAAAGCCTTCAGGGTTCCTGTTGACAGCGCATGGAGCGGCGGAGCACCGGAGCAGATTAATAACATTGATGCGGCAATGCCTGTAATGCACAGGGCAGGGGTACGCTCACTATTTGGTGATCTTCAGCCTGACTCTTCATTAGTCGATTTTGGAAATGTAAAAATTGGGACGTCATCAGACAGCAGTGTAACACTCACCAATACCGGTAATCATGATATTGTTATCACAGGAATTTCCATTCCTGATTCAACGGCCTTTTCTCATAATGGAACAAATACCCTTTTGCAAAAAGCACAGCACATGATCCTGCAGATCACCTTTTCACCCGGTCAAACAAGGGGGACCCAAACAGGGACACTCACTATCCTGAGTGATGCTGATAATCCAACGTTAGAGGTCAGTCTTACGGGTACGGGAAGTTTCGTCGGAGGAGGAAGCGGTGGAGGTGGAGGCTGTTTCATTGCTACAGCAGCCTATGGCAGTTACATGACTGAAGAAGTCCTGCTTCTAAGACAGTTCAGGGACACATGGCTCATCCCGAATGGCTTTGGGAGGGGCGTTGTTGATTTTTACTATCAGTATTCGCCTCCTCTTGCTGAGTATATTAAAGAGAATGATACAATGAGGCATGTCGCGAGAACTGCGCTTGCGCCTT
>CAMYJJ010000412.1 GCA_947258735.1 Thermodesulfovibrionia bacterium
AAACGTTGATTATGATATTGACTGGAACAATAACAGCATTGCCGCTAAGGAAATTTTCTCATTCAACACAAGAGGGATCTCTTCAGTTGAGGCGGATATTTCAGTGTATCTCGACAGGGACGGTGATGGAGTGCAGGACGCGATTCCGGACTATGATTGTATTGCCATAAGATCAACAAGAATCAATCTTGGAAAACTTGAGATAAACGGTACCGCAAACAGGTTAGATGATGAATGCATTGTTAAATAAAAAAGGGTTTACCCTCATTGAGTTAATGATTGCCATGTCAATCATTTTAGTTATGTTCCTATCTTTGCTGATGACATCTTTGTTGTCAAGTACAATAAACATGCAAAATATTATTCGTGATGAAGCTATACAGATAGCAGAGATGAAACAGGTAGAACTCGGAAATATTGTATTTGACAATTTGCCGGGAGAAGCAGGCTTTGAAACAAGTACTGACAATCCTGACCTTCAGAGGACCGTCAGAAATTTTAATGTTAATTTTTCCACTACGGTGGCCGTTGTAGATCATCCCGTAGGCAAACCGTTAGCCAGAGAAATTAATGTAACAATAGGCTGGATGTATAAAGGACAAAATTATACACACTCTGTTGCTACCATTAAGAGGAAAACATGATTCGCAAAGAGAATGGATTCAGTATTATCGAGTTGATTATTGCCATGGCACTGGTTGTCTTTGTTATTGCCGCTGCCTCGAAAATATTTGTAAGCATCCTTGGCCAGTTCAAGCAGCAGGGAAAAATATCCGAGACGCAGATCGAGGGGGTTATCGGCTTCGATATATTAAGGCGTGATATAGAACATGCAGGTTTAGGTCTTCCCTGGAATGTATCTGACAACGTAGGAGTGCCTGTAAACTGGATCACCCTGACTACGTACACCGAGGCAAGCGTCTTACCTGCCAGCAATTACAATGATGGGCCTGCCAATGCACCGCGGGCAATTCTCAGCGGTAACAATATTGGACTAAACGGATCAGACCATGTATTCATCAAATCTACTAACGCTGCCATAACCGATACAGGGTACAAATGGTCACATATAGGATCTGACGGCATCCTGAAGGAGTGGGATATAGCAAGTGAGAACTTTCTGACCAACAACAGGGTAATAGTATTTGCACCCGGAACCACGGAAGACAATGAAAGGACGTTAATTGTTAATGGGCCGGTTTTTTCGCCATCAATAGCTTTTAGCGGTCTTGATGCGTTTGTCCCGGCCGCATTCTCTCCAGCCATACCTACATTCACTTATCTCGTGTATGGTCTGGACCCTGTAACAGCTCCCCGTATGCCCTTTAACAGAACTGATTATTTTATTTCAACGGCAAGTACTCCTGCTCATTGTGCTCCCAATACCGGAGTGTTCGTAAAAACAGTCATAGACCATGCAGATGGCGATTATGACATGGATGGTGACGGTGTTGATGATGAACTGCCGCTTTTTGACTGCGTGGCAGATTTTCAGATCACATTTTCATTAGATACTGATGATGATGGTGCAATTGATCTTACTTCAGATGATATAACCCTCTTGACCGCAAGTGATATCAGAGATCAGGTAGAAGAGGCAACGGTATCTGTAGTGATACAGGAAGGTCAGAAAGACATGACGTATGATTTTTCGATGAATAATACGAGGAATTCATTAGCAACAACAAATCTTGAGACTATTGTAGGTAGTGATTATATATATTACAGGTGGAAACGTTATCAGATGTCAGTGACTTTTGATAACATATAAAATGATATGAAAATTCTAAGAAACAACGAAGGCATGGCCCTTGTAATGGTCCTTATTCTGTCTGTTATATGCCTGGCAATGACAAGCGGCATCTTATACTTTATAACACAATCAACCAGGATGTCCGGCTCTCATAAAAGGTATGAAACCGCCAACCAGGCCGCAAACGGAGGTGCAGCAGTGATGTTTGAGCTTGCAAGTTCCCGGGGTGATGAAGACAATTATCATTATCCTTCAAAACTCGCTCTCGTTAATCTTACTACTCCTTCAGATGATGTTGGAGGAGTCAACTGCATTACGGATAAACTCCTTGGTAGTACTGGTGACTGGAATGCAGTATGTAATTCGTCACTGTCAATAGATAGACTGGACAGTAATACATATGACATGGTATTTGATCTGGGAACATACAACGTTTATTCAAAAATCGTTGATACAGTAGTGGGAAATACTGCTCCTGACTCAGACTTAAATAAGAACGGTGTAAATCACCCGGATTCAGGTGAAGTAGTTGTAC
>CAMYJJ010000413.1 GCA_947258735.1 Thermodesulfovibrionia bacterium
ACCATCGAAGATGGGTATGAGCCATACCTTCTGCAGGAAGGGTATATCGAAAGAACGCCGAGAGGGAGGGTAGCAACAGGTCTGGCCTATGAACATTTTGGAATCAAGAAGAAGAAGAATGACCTCTTCTGAGATGAAGGTATGAACATTCTTCTCCACATGTGCTGCAGCAACTGTTCCCTCTTCCCCGTCACATTCCTGCGGGAGGAGAAATCGGAATTTACCGGTTTCTGGTTCAATCCCAATATTCACCCCCATGAAGAGTACAATGCACGGCTTGATTCATTAATAAAGCTTTCAGACAAATGGAATTTTGATGTACTTTACGAAGAGAACTTTACTCCTGAAGAATTTTTCAGCATCTTTAATATTTCACATATAGACTTAACAATCAACAACGGAGCAGGGGGGATGAACAGTTCAGATCTTTCTCCTGTCCCCCCATTCCCCGAGAGATGCACATCCTGCTATACCCTCCGTCTCGAAAAGACCGCTGAACGAGCACGGGACCAGGGCTTTGACGCCTTTTCAACAACCTTGCTGATAAGCCCCTACCAGAATTTTGATGAACTTGTATCAACGGGGAAAAGGCTTTCTGAAAAATATAATATCCTCTTTCATTTGAAAGATTACCGTCCCCACTTCAGGGATGCCATGGCACTGTCAAAGGAACTGGGCCTGTACCGGCAGAAATACTGCGGATGCTTTTTTAGTAAGATAGAGAGGGAAGAGCAGAAGAAAGGCACAGAAGCGCAAAGGCACAGAAGCGCAAAGTAAAGGAACACAGGCATTCTCTTTTTGCCCTCTGTGCCTTTGTGCCTCTGCCACTTTGTCCCTGTATTTAAATTATGCCAGACCCCACACAGCATATAGCAAAACTGCTCATCATCGCAGGTATCGTCATAGCGGTCATCGGAGCTTTCTTGTTCCTGTTCAGAAGCAGCGGGATCCCCTTTCTTGGAAAGCTTCCGGGAGACATCTTTGTACAGAAAAAAAATTACACGTTTTATTTTCCTCTTACAACGGGTATACTGTTAAGTACTATAGTGAGCCTGATATTTTATTTTTTCAGCAGGAAATGAATAAAGCATTATTAATTCTGACAATACTGACCGTCTTTTTTGTCCGGCCCGTTCCGGCCGTTGACACCATAAGGGTCCTTATGCATGAAAGCCCTTCTGCCACCCTTCCCTCCGGTGAAGTTGAAAGCGTAGATCAGCTAAGAGGAAAAGTGCTGATTAACAATCAGGCATATACAGGTGAACTCCAGATAATAAAGGATAAGAACGGACTTTTTGTTATTAACACCCTTCCCCTTGAAGAGTATGTGGAAGGGGTCGTTGCATCAGAAACGGGAAAAGACTGGGAAATGGAAGCCCTGAAGGCCCAGGCCGTCATCTCGCGAACCTATGCCGATTATCACAGGACCCTTAATGTGAAGAAAGATTACCATCTTACTTCCAGCATGCTTCATCAATTATATAAAGGCAAAAATACTGACCCCTTCATTACCTATGTGGTTAAGGCTACGGAAGGGGAAATATTGACCTTCGGGAATCAGCCTATCAAGGCATTCTTTCATGCCACCTGCGAGGGGAAAACAGAACTTCCTGACGAGATATGGCAGGAGAGTTATCCCTACCTGACCTCTGTCGACTGCAACACCAAAAACACCCCCTACAGCAACTGGCAGCGGAAATTTTCACTGGACGAAATTTCTTCGGTCCTTGATACCGGCACGATAAAGGACATCAGCATTGCTTCTCACACAGCCACCGGGAGGGTCAGGATAATAAAAGTACTGAGTACAAAATTTTCACTGGAAAGAAAAGGCAGATTTCTTATTTTCGCCGGACAGGGATTCGGCCATGGCGTAGGACTCAGTCAATGGGGCGCCCTCGAAATGGCAGCGGAGGGAAAAAGTTACCGCGAAATTCTTGCCCATTTTTATCCCGGGACAACCATAAAAAACAGTGATGAGTTGCTCAGCAAAGAACTGGCTTCGAAGAAGTAGTTTCTTCCCTTAGCGCAGCAATGTCCTGAAAATTCCTAATTCCCGGCCCTATGGACGCCATTTCATTTCTCAATAAATATAGCTGTGCTATTTCTATAGACCAACAAACCCATGAACCTTTCTGATTTTGACTATGACATACCAGAATCCCAGATAGCACAGCACCCGCTCCGGGAACGGGACAAGTCCAGGCTCATGGTGCTTCACAAAGGCACAGGCCGGATTGAACACCGGGTTTTCAGAAATATCATCGACTATCTCAAT
>CAMYJJ010000414.1 GCA_947258735.1 Thermodesulfovibrionia bacterium
AGCCTTTCGTCTGCAAGCTGACTACCCTTTACAAAGTGGCACTGGTAGTTTTCTCCGAACTTACATCCAAGAAGGGCCACGCCGTCTATACCTACTGACAGAGCATCCGCAATCCATGCAAGATTCAGGGTTCCAAGACATCTGACCGGGATAAACCTGTAAGCAGAGTTAATCTGCGCCCTGTTAAGCGCTGCTGCGTCAAGTGCAGGATAGGCATCGTTTTCACATACAAGAGCGACTATCCTGAGACCTTCTTCCGGGATATCCATTTTTTTGAACATCGATGAAATCATATGAATGCTGAAGTCCTTAAAGTTAATAACTCTTTCAGGACATGCACCAAGACAGGTCCCGCACCTTCTGCAGCGGGACATCTTATGGAACGGAGTTCCTTTTTCGTCCTCTTCAATGGCACTGAACGGACACTCTTCGGTACACCTTTTGCAGGATGTACATTTCGTTAGGTTGACTTCAGGATAGGTCTCGTCCCATGCCCTCGGATGAATTGAGTGACCTTTTTCAGTTGCTTCAATACACTGAATTGCCTTCATGCTGGCGCCCATTGCGTCTTCTACGCTGCCCAGCATATGCATGGGCTGCCTGATGCTGCCTGCTGCGTAAATGCCGGTCCTCTGGGTTTCGTACTGAAAGCAGATATAATTTGAATCTGCAAAGCCATAAGCCTCTTCAATCTGAGGAAGCTCCGGGCCCTGTTTGTAATCAAGGTTAAGAAGATTCGGAACCTTGTGGGGTTCTACTTGAGCCGCCGGATCGGGCTTACCACCTGATGCTGCAAGTGCTTCGTCTGATTTTACTTTAAACTCAGCGAGTGTTTCAGGCTCAATCCTTGTGTTTGGCACCATTCCTGTTGCGAGAACAAGCATGTCTGCTTCAATAACAACGCTTTCGCCAAGCAATGAATCTTTGAGCACGATCTCAAGGTTATCTCCTGCTGCTTCTCTCACTTCAACAACTTCACCCTTCGTGAGCATCACTCCGGGATCATCCTGCATCTTTTTATAAAAGAGTTCGTACTGTCCCGGAGTCCTCATGTCCTTGTAAAGGATATAAGCCATTGCATCGGGATTGTTCTCTCTTACATATGCAGCCTGCTTCAATGAAGTAAGGCAGCAGATTGAAGAACAGTATTTAAGGTGATTTTCATCTCTTGATCCAGCACACTGAATAAAAGCGACCTTTTTGGCGTCCTTGCCGTCTGACGGTCTTGCGATCTTACCGCTTTTTGCCATCTCTTCCATCTCTACATTTGTTATTACATTCGGTTTGCCGTATCCGAGATGATCAAGTTTGTTTGCTTCATAGGGTCTCCATCCGGCTGCGAGAACAACGGAACCTGCCTTTACCTGCTCGGTACCGCCGTTTGTCTTGATGGACACATCATACATGCCGGGAACACCAACAATTTTGTCAATTGTTGAAGATGTAAATACTTTTATCTTATCGTGTGAGTTTACCTTCGCCATCGTATCACTCACCGTCGGCGCTTCAAGGGCCTCAAAGGGATAGCTCTGCGGCAACTGTTTATGCATCTTTTTGGCATAGCCTCCCAGCTCTTCCTCTTTTTCAACGAGCACTACATTATAACCAGCATCAGCAGAGCCGAGTGCAGAGGTCATTCCGGAAATACCGCCTCCAACAACGAGGACTGATTTGTCCATTTCTTCCAGGAGAAAGGGTTCCGGCGGGAATGCATTCTGGACTTTAACAATACCGAGTCTCATGTAATCCTCTGCAAGCATCTGGGTATCTTCAGTCTTCGGCTCCTGGGTCCATGAAACAAATTCCCTCAGGTTGACCCTATCCATGACTATTCCGGGGAATGTGAATTCTTTATGTTTTACACGAGGCGAACATGCTGCAATAACAACACTGTTGATGCCTTCACTGCTTATGTCGTTTTTAATAAGGTCAATACCTTCGGGACTGCAAAGGGCATCATGGCTTTTGCAGAGAGGTATCTGAAATTCCTTTGTTGCGACTTCCGCAAGTTTTTCCATATCAGCTGCTTCAGCTATTCCACAGCCCTTGCAAATATAAACTCCGTACTTTTAATCCATTAGGCATTCCTCCCTACTGTCTGAATAGCTTTAAGTGCCGCCCCTGTAGCTCCCTGCACAGACTTGGCAACGTCCACAGGGTCTTTGGTGCATCCAACGGCATATATGCCTTTTTGGTCTTTGCCCATTACGACAAAGCCGTTTTCATTGATCTTTACATCAGATGGAAGCTTCATGTCTGCCACCTCGG
>CAMYJJ010000415.1 GCA_947258735.1 Thermodesulfovibrionia bacterium
GTCATGCGCTTTTTCACTGGCAAAAAATAACAGTGCAAAACTTAAAATAATTGACGTGGTGAAAGAGACGTCAAGCTATCAGCCAATCCTTCCTGAATCAGCTAAAAACATAAATCTCCATGGCCTGCTCGTTGAGGAAAAAAGAGAACATGTAGAGCGGTTATTAAGGCCGTTTCAGAAAGAAGGGGTTGAAACATCAATCAAGATTCTCACGGGTACCCCCTTTCTCGAGATAATCCGTGAGGTAATCAGGAAAGACCATGACCTTGTAATCGTTACCCCTGAGGGCAAAAGCGAATTCAAGGACATGCTTTTTGGTACCACTACCATGCATTTAATGCGTAAGTGTCCCTGCCCCGTATGGGCTATTAAGGCTTCTTCAGATGTTCCATTTCCCAGAATTCTGGCAGCAGTTGATCCTGGGCTGGATGATGAAGAAAGCATAACTTTGAACAGGAAAATTCTCAAGATGTCTTCATCTCTTGCCGAGATGCATAAGAGTGAACTGAATATTGTCCATGTGTGGGATTTCCTGACAAGAAGTGTTATGATCCCGAAACAAACGACAGATGAGATGACTGAACTGGTGAGAACAATGCGCACATCGTGGTTCAAAGAATTATTGGGTAAGCATGTGCCTGATCTCCCGGAAATTCAGGCCCATTTTATTAAGGGTGAAGCAGGCGTTCAGATTTCCAAATTTTCACACGAAAAAGATATAGACCTCATTATCATGGGAACCTTAAGCAGAACGGGAATCCCCGGGCTTTTTATAGGGAACACGGCTGAAAAAATCCTTTATCGTGTTAATTGCTCTGTTCTCGCTGTTAAACCCGACGGGTTTGTATCACCAGTGGAAGTAGAATGAAAGACCGGAAACATTACTAAAGAGTCACACTTTTCTTATTCCGGTATGAGCTTTTTTTATTTAGAAGTAACCAACAGACAAATCCAGGAGAATAAATGCATTGGCTCTAGACTATCAGATATTTTCTGCGAGTCTAGAGCTATATGTATTATTGAAGCCCTGCCTCGCAGGCGGAGAGCTCCACTCTGACAACCGTGAAAGTTGTGGCAGAATTTTCTCTTTTCTCCGCATTGCTGCTTTTCTGGCAGGGATGTTACAGACTAAGTGGTATATCGAACTTTAATTGACCTTACAGTGTGGCCATCTCCACATTGCTGAATTTTCTCCGGTAATATTTCATATAGTCGGTTTTACGCTCCAGCGATTCAATAACGGCGTGAGCAAAATTAACCTTTTCGAATTTCTGGGCGCTGCCCAGTCCCCCCGGGCTGAACGATGTCCAGACCGACAAGGAACATGCCATCAGCGACGAGTTTGGGACGTACCATCTCCGCAAGTTTAATATGTTCATCACTGATGACCGCCTGGCGCAGTTTGCCGCCTGCATGAATATTGCTTCGAATGTCGTCCCCTGAACGTTCCCGGCGGAATGCAGCAAACTTCCCTTTGTATCGTAATGGGAGACCATTCATGAGAAAAAGACGTGTATCTCCTTTTGAAGCAGCAGGCAGATATTCCTGGGCTATGACATAGCCGTCCCGGCTTACCGCATCGACCATCTGATTGAGATTTGAAAGGTCATCCTTGCGTACCAGAAAGACATTCGCTCCCCCTGATCCCTGCAGCGGTTTCAGGATAATATTCCCTCCCTCATCTTTTGCAAACTGTCTGATTTCATTTCGGTCCCGTGTTATGATGGTCCTTGGACGGACTTCTTCAGGAAAGAGCTGGAAGTACATTTTGTTCATGGCCTTTGAGAGCCCGTTTGGATCATTCAGGACAATGACGCCGTGGCGCATGGCAGCATTGCCGAATATTATCCCTGATGCCTGTGCCCATGACCGGAACCCGGTATCTGTTGAAGGGTCGCTTCGCAGCATGAGAACATCGAGATCATCAACGGTAATTCGTTCATGAATTGCCTTTTTCCCCTGGAGATCTGATAAATACGTGTCAGTTGAGGTATATTTCTTTTTGGGAAGAGACCGTGCGCGTGAGGCGATTTTCTCATCTTTATCATATGCGAAATCTCCCGCCCCCATTACCCAGACCTCATGACCTCGATTGATAGCTGCCATTCCCAAGCGGCATGTTGTATAGCCCGCTTCTTCTGTTTTGATGTCATTGACCATAAATCCTAATCTCATTTCTTTCTCCTCTCAATTAAATTAAGTGCTGAGCATCCTTTCCGTAGTTTTTTTAATTTTTCCTCAGT
>CAMYJJ010000416.1 GCA_947258735.1 Thermodesulfovibrionia bacterium
GCAACGAACGCGATCGCGATAAATCCAATAAGAGTTTTTTTCACTTTTACACCTCCCTTCTCTCATGAAATAGTATCCTGCTCATACTGAGCTTAAAGATTAAATTCAATTAATCCTTGTGTAGATATGTATGTTAGTGGCGGAGGAGGTAGGATTCGAACCCACGGATCTTTCGATCTACGGTTTTCAAGACCGTCGCCTTCGACCACTCGGCCACTCCTCCACATACCATATATTAAAATTATGAATAAAAGGTGAAGAGAACCAGTTTATAAAAACAAGAACACTTCGAATAAAACCATATATATCAGGCAATTACCCCTTTGATATCTTATCTGTACCCATATAGGGGGTCAAAACCTCAGGTATTATAACAGAACCGTCTTTTTCTTGGAAGTTCTCCAATATTGCTGCTAACGTACGTCCCACAGCCAGCCCTGAGCCGTTTAATGTATGAACATATTCCGTGCCTTTTTTCCCTTCGGTTTTATATCTGATATCAGCTCTTCTGGACTGGAAATCAAGAAAGTTGGAACATGACGAGATCTCCCTGTATTTGCCCTGGGCAGGAAACCAGACCTCCAGGTCATAGGTCTTTGCCGCAGAAAATCCAATATCACCCGTGCATAATGTAACCACCCTGTAAGGGAGACCGAGTCTCTTTAAGACTTCTTCAGCATGACCCGTAAGCGACTCTAACTCGTCATATGACTGTTCCGGTTTCACAAACTTGACCAGTTCAACCTTGTTAAACTGGTGCTGTCTTATCAGTCCCCGTGTGTCTTTTCCATATGATCCGGCCTCTCGTCTGAAGCAGGGGGTAAAAGCGGTGTGATATATCGGGAGATCGCTATCACTTAAAATTTCCTCCCTGTATATATTGGTCACCGGGACCTCTGCGGTCGGGATAAGGAGATACTGCTTTGCATCACTTTCATCGAGTTTAAACAGGTCATCTTCAAACTTGGGGAGTTGGCCCGTGCCTGTCATGGTTTCCCTGTTTACCAGGACCGGCGGGATAATTTCTGTATACCCATGCTCGCCTGTATGCAGATCAAGCATGAAATTGATTAAAGACCTTTCCAGTCTGGCGCCCAATCCTTTATAAATGACAAACCGTGCACCGGCTATTTTTCCGGCCCTCTCAAAATCAAGAATATCCAGGTCTTCGCCAATATCCCAGTGGTTCTTTGGCTCAAAGTCAAATTGACGGATATCTCCCCATACCCTCTCCTCCCGATTCTCTGTCTCGTCTTTACCCACAGGCACTGATGTATCCGGGATATTGGGAATAAGGAGAAGGATGTCCCGTACCTGTATTTCCAGGGCACGCAGGGATTCTTCGTTTGATGCCATGGTGTCTGATAACTTCTTTGCTTCAGCCATCACTTCAGAGGTATCCTGATCTTCTTTTTTCAGACGTCCTATCTGCTGGGAAAAGCTGTTGCGCTTCTGCCGCATCTCCTCAACATCCCTGAGAAGGTCTCGGCGCCGGTTTTCGATATCAAGTATATTATCAAGTGCAGATGTGTCTTCTCCGCGTTTTTTGAGGGCCTCTGATACTAATTCAGGATGTTCACGGATTAATCTGATGTTTAACATAGAAGTATAAAATTAAAACAATTATAAGAAATTATCATAAATTTAATCTGATATAATACAACACCTTGCTGTGAAAGTGCACCTGTTTGAAACGTAAAAAAGCAGAGTATAAAAAATAGCAATTAATTTGTCATTCCCGCGGTCTGTTGGGCGGGAATCCAGAGTTTTCAATGAGTTCTGGATACCCGACTAAGAATTTCGGGTATGACAGGAAATAGTAACATTATCATTAAATATGTCCGTCATTCCCGCGATCTGTTGGGCGGGAATCCAGTGCTTTCATTGAGTGCTGGATACCCGACTAAGAACTTCGGGTATGACAGAAAAAGGAATATTATATTCGAGAAATGACCTGGGGCATAACACATAATACATGAAAAAATACCAGCTTAAAACAACCTCCTCATTTAAACCATCAATTGAATATGCAGATCATCTCAATGCTGAGCAGCTTGCAGCAGTGACCTCAGAAGACGGGGCAGCCCTTGTTATTGCCGGTGCCGGATCCGGAAAAACACGGGTAGTGACGTACAGGGTGGCGTATCTCATTGATAAGGGAATAGATCCATCAAGGATAATGCTCCTTACATTTACCAATAAAGCGGCAAAGGAAATGCTCCACAGGGTAGAGCAC
>CAMYJJ010000417.1 GCA_947258735.1 Thermodesulfovibrionia bacterium
GCGGCTGGGACGGTCTTCGATTCAAAAGGAAACATCATGTCTGGCGCGGTGTATCCATATCGGAAAATACGACCGAAGAGATCAGCCTGTGGCGTGTAGGGGCAGGAACAGGAGCCGGGTATAAGCTGGGCAGCTGGGCCCTTGATGGGAGAATAGCATATTCCTATCATGTTAAGGGGAGAGTGGAGAACAGCGCCCTGTCAGATGTGACCTTTAAAACAGAGGGCACCTGTCTGGATGGCGGTGTTGGTGCTGCGAGGCAGATTGCTGAAAATACCGGATTTTATGTCGGTATAAGTTATTCATTATTCAAACTGGATGAAAGCAATATTGAACAGGGTGGAGGGTCACCGGTTATATATCCTTCGAGTAAAACGGAGATGATTCTAGGAGTTATTAATATAACGCATTCGTTTTAAGCGCATATTTCTCAAAGAGGTTGAGACCAGCCATATGTTCCCGGGTGAAATCATATGAAATGTCATTCCAGTATCTGACCAGTTCTTCTTCTTTTATCCATTTATTGTGAGGGGCGTCTTTTGCAATTGAGGAGAGTTTTTGAAATGAGAACTGTTTTGCATGTAATAGTTCATCAGAAAGACCTTTTATCAAAGCATCCTTTTTATCAATGGATTCTTTTCTAATGAGCCATAAGGCATATACAAAAGGGAGTCCTGTATGTTTGTGCCATAATTCCCCGAGGTCGTAGATGTTCAGTCCGGGAATGCTTCCTGACATGCCGTTGCGCAGCTTCTTTCCTTCTGTCATGGCCGTGTCTCCAATGTGTAATGCTGCTGCGTATGACAGGAGCAGGTCATTTACATTTTTTGTTTCAGTCGGTTCAAATGTACAGTCGAGAGACATGAACTCTTTCAGAATTACTTTTAGAAGGGCCGTTGAAGTGTCTGATTCTGACGTTACGGCGATAGGCTTTCCGTCCAGTTCCTCCAGAGGAAACTTTGAAAAAAGAAATATGCTGTTAATAGGCCCTGATGAGCTGATAGACAGATAGGGAAGGATACGATACTGGTTTTTGTTTTTAAGATACTCCACAGAGGAAGACGGGCTTATGTCCAGTTTCCCCTCCCGGAGCATTCTGTTAAGCTCGGATGGAGAGCCGTTTACAAACCTGTACTTGTCCCTGTTTCCGTTTCTCTCAAGATAATGAAAGATGGGAAAGAGATTGGCATAGGGGATCTTGCCTACATTCAGTTTTCCGTTTTTCAATTGATTATCCCTTTATAACTCCCAGAGGTCTGAGTCTTGCCACTTTCCTTGAAAGGCCGGCATGGTGGACTACATCAACAACATTAGAGACATCTTTATATGCTTCAGGCATCTCTTCTGCAAGCGTGCTCCTTCCGGTGGCACGCACTATTATACCTTTATCTTCCATTTCTCTCCAGATGGCCCTTCCTTTTGCCTTTTTGATCGCCTGATGTCTCGACATGACCCTTCCCGCGCCATGACATGTCGAGCCGAATGATTCCGTCATTCCCGCATCTGTTCCCACCAGGACGTATGAGGCCCTGCCCATATCACCCGGTATTATAACAGGCTGGCCCGTCTTTATGAACGCTTCCGGCAGTTCCCTGTGACCGGGAGGAAATGCCCGTGTAGCGCCCTTACGGTGAACGACCAGTTTTCTTTTTTTACCATCGATAACATGATCTTCAACTTTGGCGATATTATGTGCGACATCATACACAAGAGACATGCCTGCAGCTGAAGGTCCGGCATTAAATGTCTTCATGAAAGTCTCCTGCACCCAGTGCATGATCAACTGCCTGTTGGCCCATGCATAATTTGCGGCAGCTTTCATGGAGGCCAGATAATCTCCGGCTTCAGGACTGTGAACAGGGGCACAGGCAAGTTCCCTGTCATGCAGGTGAATATTGTATTTTTTTGCTGCCCGCTGCATGCGTTCAAGAAAATCAGTGCACACCTGATGACCGAAACCGCGGGACCCTGTGTGGATCATGACCGTTATCTGTCCCGGGAATAAACCAAAGACGTTCGCCGTATGTTCATCATATATTTCATCAACGTACTGGATTTCTGTAAAGTGATTGCCCGATCCCAGCGTACCGAGTTGTGACTTTCCCCTCTCATAGGCTTTATGGCTGATCAACTCCGGCTCTGCCCCATCCATGCATCCGTTTGACTCTGTATGAAAAAGGTCCTCTGAAGTACCGAACCCCTGCT
>CAMYJJ010000418.1 GCA_947258735.1 Thermodesulfovibrionia bacterium
AAAATAATAGGGAATTTCTGCTCATAAACAAACATCCCGGATTCAGCTTTCATAAGAAAGCTGAACAGGAAGGAATGACCGGTGTTCTTCGGTCGGGGCTTGAAATCAGAGATCTGTTTACTGTTCACCGTCTGGACAGGATTACTTCGGGTCTGCTGCTTTTTGCGAAAAAAAAGGAATGCGCCCAAGAGCTGTCCCGTCAATTCCGGCAAAGGACCGTAGAAAAATACTATATCGCCCTGTCTGACGGTGTCCCTAAAAAAAAGCAGGGCCTTATTAAGGGAGATATGGAGCGGTCCCGCAGGGGAGGATGGAAACTCGCCAGGACCAGGCGAAACCCGGCTGTCACGCAGTTCTTCAGCCTGTCTCTCGGGAACGGGTTAAGACTGTTCCTGCTGAAGCCTCATACAGGAAAAACGCATCAGATACGGGTTGCCCTGAAGAGTATCGGTTCGCCCGTACTTGGTGACCCTCTATACGGTAATGCAAAGGAAGAAGGGTCTGACAGGGGATATCTTCACTCCTATGGGCTCAGGTTTTCTGTGCAAGGGGAAAAGTTTGAATATGTTCTTTTGCCGGACAGGGGTGAACACTTCAGAAGCAATAAGTTTAGTGAGGCGATCAGACAATATGAGAAACCGTGGGAGTTGAAATGGCCTTCAGTTTAAAGGTCAACGATAGAAGATATGTACGGAGGCTATTGCATAAGTTGTGCTTATAGTGTTATTAATATATTGATAAAACGATTTATCTGATTAATTATAAAGTTCAATAATATCAATTTATTCAATTGAATTAGTTGAATAGCATAAAAGGCTTATTTTGTGAACTTTATCCACGTGCACAGCATTGAGTGTGCTGAAGGTCAAAAGGAGCGAACTTATTATGCTATACGTTGGATTAATCGTCGGGGCAATGCTGGGAAGCTTTATCAGCATAATTCTTCTTGTGCTTGTCAAGGAACTGATGACACGGGAAAGGATTGAAAAGCCTTCTCAGGAGGTATTTCAGGAGTAGCTGGCAGGGAGGGATCATTTACTCTGCTGTAATGCGTGACGCCGGCTGACAGGGGCGCTCTTATCAGAAGCCGGGAAA
Source organism: Thermodesulfovibrionia bacterium (assembly GCA_947258735.1). Next base: position 1,096 of record CAMYJJ010000418.1, read on the forward strand.
GGTTACGTGCGGAATTTTACAAAACGGGCATCAGTCGAAAAATTCATTTCAATATTTCCCGCCATTCTGTACCCTCAATGAGCGATTTTGAGTCCCGGAGATGAGAGAGGCCAGCTTTTATAACCCATTGAAGAACTGTTATGATAGACATGAAATTTACAGTATCGTCATTATGGGCAATTATCACTGCTGCTGAAATATAAATATTTATAACGGGGAATACATTATATGAGCGAATTTTATTTTAAGAGAACTGATTGTGAAGTTGATAAAGCGATTGATCAGTTAATGGAAATTGCAAATGACATGGAGCATCCTGATCTGATACGAGAGATGATTGTGGCGGCGTTGAAGGCGGGGAAAGAAAAAAATGACAGGGCCCATCTGCGGTTGATGAATTCAACCATGAAAGAGATGAGATTTACAGGAAAAATATTTGGCCCATACAGCGATGTCAGAAAAGTAACCGTGTTTGGATCGGCACGAACGAGACCGGAAGAACCTATTTACTCAATGGCACGTCTCTTCGGGAAGCGGCTCGCAGATTCAGGGTACATGGTCATCACCGGCGGAGGCCAGGGAATCATGCAGGCAGCAAATGAAGGGGCCGGGCCGGAAAAGTCGTTCGGAGTAAACATATCGCTGCCCTTTGAACAAAAACCGAATCCCGTTCTCATTGGAAACCCGCGCTTAATTACCTACAAGTATTTTTTTAACCGCAAAGTTGCTTTTCTCAAGGAGGCGGACGCTATTGCACTTTTCCCGGGTGGATTCGGTACCCTTGATGAAGCAATGGAAACACTGACTCTTGTCCAGACAGGCAAGCACTCCCCCCTTCCTCTTGTGCTGGTTGATGAGCCGGGCGGCACGTACTGGTCGAGGTGGCTCAAGTTCATGAGGGAAGAGCTTTTGGCAGAAGGATACATCAGCGAGGGTGATTTTGAGCTTTTTGAATGCGTTGATTCTATTGATGCGGCACTTGAACGAATCAATTATTTTTACAAGCGGTACCACAGTATCCGGTATGTAGATAAAAAGCTTGTTATTCGTATGCTCTCTGAAATCGATGACGGATCGGTCAGAAAATTGAACAGGAAATTTTCAGATA
>CAMYJJ010000419.1 GCA_947258735.1 Thermodesulfovibrionia bacterium
TGAGACAGGCAAAATATTCTGATATTCCAAAGAGTTGCTTATTCATAACTTAATTAGCTTATAAAAACTCAGTCTGAATGTCAAACGGATTAGCTTTCAGCATTCAGCTGTTAGCTATCAGCTTTCAGTAAAGAAAAAATGCCTGCCAGCAATGGCTGACAGGCTATCTTTCAGAAATCTTTTATGCAGTGTGAATTATTTTACTTTCTTGCCTCTCCGGTACAGAGAAATTCCTGCTACCATACCAAAAACAAGGAATGATGTTCCGGGATATTTGACTCCATATACGAGAGGAGTGAGGGCAATACGTGTCCCCGTTCTCAATGTCTCGCTACCAGCAATAATGTCCGCTATTGGCGGGGAGTATTTGTAGTACGTCTTTACGAATTCAGTCCCTAAATAATTTGTCAGTAAATGACGGTCCCTGAATGCTTTTAATACTTCCACATCAGCGTGCAGGTAACTACCAAATGCCGCGGTCGCAATAAAACAGCCTCCACCGCCTGCACTTGCTCCACTGCTGCCACCTCCTGATCCTGGCACTTCAGGGTCTGTATATTGAAAGATTGCCAGTGCGGTATTCCCATTCTGGTCCATAACCTCAAACGTAATGTTTATGTACTCGCCTTCCTGAACAGCCGGTAAAAACCAGGTAAAGAGTGCTGTTTTATCAGCGTTAGCAGTAACAGATGGAGTGTTTCCCACTAAAAGATTAGGATCGAGCCCCGAAGACTGACTGACATCAATAATCTTCCATGTATAAGGAACCAGAGGACTTCCATCAGCCTCAATAGTGGCGGTATAATCTGTTTCAATCTCTTGTGAAGGAAAATCATCAGTAATGATAGTAATGTGTTGAGGTTCGTCACAGAGACTTCCAGCCTTCATAAACATCGCAGAATCAATTAAATTATCATTTCCGTCAGCAATAGCCAGCTTGACTTCATATGTTTTAGCTGGATCCATCCCAAGGGAGTATGCGGTAATTACCTGTGTAAATCCATCATATTCAATATCGAATGGAGTAGGATTAGGAAAGAAGTCCCAAAAATTATTATTCTTATAAAAACTTGAATTATTCAGGTGATTTATATTATTGATCGCAACAGGCATAGTGGTCAAAGGGATTAATGCTATGTTGGTGAAGGGATCAGTTGTCCCTTTTTCCCTGACTAAAAACGCAAATATATCATTAAACTTTGTTCCAACTTTCTCTTTGTATTCGTCGGAGGCAAATACAAAGGTAATAAAAAAATTACCTGAGGTGGTCTGCAGATCAAACTCGAGGGCAGTTGCATCTGTCGTTATCAGCCCGGGGATCAGACTTTCAAGGTCTGCATCTGATTGTCCACTGGCAATTCCGGATATGTTTGGTAGCGAATTGCTCCCCTCAGCATTTATTACTTCTCCATTTGTAATGAGAATTCCGGACTCTATTCCAATACCTGAAGATACGCCACCACTGAATGTTCCTGAGGCATCCAGTGCGCCAGAATACTTGATGTTTGTCATAGTAATTCCTGAGCAGATGCTTTGATCAAAAATACCATCAGCCCCTGAAGTTAGTGCAGTTTCAAGATCAGCAATGCTCGCTTCTGTTTGCACTGTTACAGCTCCGACATTGCCAACAAAGACACTCATCGTGAAGAAAATCAAGAATGCCAGATTAGTGATTCTATTTCTACTAAAACTTCTGATAACCGATTTTATAACCATTGTTCACTCCTTATTAAAATATAATTATGAAACCATAAATATCATTATTGAACTTGGGGTTGTGGGGTAACCGGGTTTGACTTGTCTATCCTCTCAAAATTGCCGATTTTCTTAGATTCGAGTATCTGCGCTGACACTGTTTCGCGCAAAACCTCCGGCGGACACTGCGTACACACCAGGTCCTGGTTCTGTATGGGTACAGCTAATGAAGGCGTGTCTATTGCCCTTCCGCCAAGGGGCGTATAGGTGAAGACATCGCCTTCAGCGGGAAGGACCGCCACAACAGGTGTAGATTCGACTGTTGAAGTATCCCATGCAAATTTCTGCACATCAATATCTTTGAACACACAGGAATCCTCAATCGTTAATCCGGGAGTGACCCTGGCGCAATCACGGTTCTCTACAAAAGTTATATCAGCAGGAGCATTCATACTTGATGCCTGTATAGTGCCTTCTGCTCCATAAAACCAGGAACTCCCT
>CAMYJJ010000420.1 GCA_947258735.1 Thermodesulfovibrionia bacterium
CTCTCCCGGTCTTGTCAAACAGGCTTCCCAGTTTTTCCTGAAACGTAACATGTTTGAGGTCTTCTACATAGTCTGCCAGTGGCTTTTTACGATCAGCAGAAAAATAAAACCTTGCATCCTCGAGTCTTGCCCTGAGCACCTTTTCTGCACCCTTGCGTACCGTCTCGTTGTTTTCAGGACTCGTGTTGCTGATGATGATGAAATGGGGAAGAAGGCTGCCGTCGCTGTTTTGTGTTGAAAAATATTTCTGATGGGTGCGCATGACAGTGATCGGCAGTTCCTTGGGAAGCTCCAGATATGTGTCTTCAAAGCTGCCCAGAACGGCAGTAGGGTACTCGGCCAGATTAGTCACGGTATCAAGCAGGTCTTCATCTGCATGGATTTTAAAACCGTTGTCAGATTCAATCAATCCTATCTGATCAGATATTATCTGTTTTCTTATCCCTATGTCTGCAACAACATGGCTGTGAGTAAGGTTTGAGGTGTAATCTTCCGGCTTTTTGAGCGGTATGGCTGCAGGAGAAAGGAATCTGTGTCCATACGTAATGTTGCTGCTTTTGATTCCATCAAGTTCAAAAGATATAATGGTATTTCCAAAGAGTGCCACTATCCAGTGAATCGGTCTGAAAAACTTCAGTGTTCCATTTCCCCACCTCATTGACCGGGGAAGCTGCAGTGAAGATATAAGGACCGGGATGGATTCGGCAAGTATATCCATTGTTGTACGGCCTTTTTCCTCAACCGTAGCAGACACATATTCACCACGGTCGGTTTTTACAATCTTAAGATCAGCTACATCAATATGAACAGACCTGGCAAACCCTGTCCCTGCTTTGGTCGGAGCACCCTTGTCATCAAAAGCAATGCTTTTGGGGGGACCGATTGATTCAACGACCCTGTCTTTCTGTGTTTCAACTACATCAGATATTATTAAAGCCAGTCTTCTGGGAGTGGCATAGCCCCGTATGTTACCGTGTTCAATCAGGGAATCGGTTAATAATCCCGAGACCGCATCCCTTAAAATATCCAGGCCCCTTTGAACAAGCCTTGCCGGTATTTCTTCAGTGCCTATTTCGAGTAAAAAAGATTGCATAATTAAATTTAAAAGTTACTAGTAGTCAGCAGTTAGTAGTTAGGGTGAAAACTGAATATGTGGCTTCCCCGACTACTGACTGCCATCTCCTATCTACTTTTTCAGTAATGGGAACCCCATCTCTTCCCTCTGTTTTAAATATCCCCGCGCACATTTTCTTGCAATATTTCTCACTCTGGCAATATATGCAGTTCTTTCCGTAACGCTGATCGCGCCTCTTGCATCAAGCATGTTAAAGCTGTGAGAACATTTAAGGCAATAGTCGTATGCAGGAAGTACCAGGTCTTTTTTGAGCAACTGCAGGGCTTCCTTTTCATACAGTTCAAAGAGATTAAGGTTCATGCCTACATCTGCATCATCAAAATTATATGTTGAAAACTGCACTTCGGTTTCATGATGAATGTCTCCATACGTCGTTTCTTTATTCCACTGGAGGTCATACACATTGTCCTTTTCCTGGAGATACATGGCTATTCTCTCAATACCATACGTGAGTTCAGCAGATACAGGCTTCAAATCAATCCCTCCCACCTGCTGGAAATATGTGAACTGTGTTACTTCCATGCCGTCGAGCCAGACTTCCCACCCAAGTCCCCAGGCGCCGAGTGTCGGGGATTCCCAGTCATCTTCAACAAACCTGATGTCATGTTTAAGCAGATCAATATGTATTGATGAGAGACTTTCAAGGTACAGGTCCTGTACGTTCAGAGGCGATGGTTTTAAAATAACCTGATACTGATAATAATGCTGAAGCCTGTTAGGGTTTTCCCCATACCGTCCGTCTGCAGGTCTGCGCGAAGGTTCAACATAGGCAGTTTTCCATGGTTCAGGTCCAAGCACCCTGAAGAAAGTGGCAGGATTAAACGTTCCGGCGCCAACTTCAATATCATAGGGCTGATGAATGACACATCCCTGTGCGGCCCAGAAGGTATGAAGTTGTAAGATAAGGTCCTGTAAGTACAATTTTTATTATAATCTTGAGAAATTTGAACTATAATTGTTTATAAAGGTAAATCTTATAAAGAAGCTGATTCCTTTGTCAAATCAGATTGAACCATAATCTGCTTATGTATGATTAAGGTCATACAATAAATAGTCGCA
>CAMYJJ010000421.1 GCA_947258735.1 Thermodesulfovibrionia bacterium
TGCCCAGCACATTACCGTCGCTGTCCTGAAGCAGATAGCTTTTGCAGCCCTGAAAAACCCCAAGAGATCCTCCTGCAAAACGTGCCGCATGTTTTCCTGACCTGATACCCTTTCCCCCTGCCTCAACACCTATCATTTTAATATTGTCTTCGAGAAAGTCATAAAAAAGACCTATGGAATTACTTCCGCCTCCCACACATGCCACCAGGAAGTCAGGCAGTCTGTTTTCGGCCTGTAGTATCTGTTTTCGTGCTTCCCTTCCAATAACGGACTGAAAGTCCCGAACCATGGCAGGATAGGGATGGGGCCCAAAGACAGTGCCCATGACATAATGCGTGCTGTCTACATTTGTTGTCCAGTCCCGCAAGGCCTCATTAATTGCGTCTTTTAACGTTCTGGAGCCGGTCGCAACTTCATTTACTGTGGCGCCAAGCAGCTTCATCCTGAACACATTCAAGGCCTGCCGTCTCACATCTTCAGATCCCATGTATATTTCACATTCCAGTCCCACTAATGCAGCCCCTGTAGCTGTTGCCACGCCATGCTGGCCTGCACCGGTTTCAGCTATTACTCTTGTTTTCCCCATTCTCTTTGCAAGCAATGCCTGGGCAAGCGCATTGTTGATCTTGTGTGCTCCGGTATGACATAAATCTTCTCTTTTTAAATATATTCGTATTCCACCAAGATGACTGGAGAGATTTTTTGCAAAATAGAGTGGGGTAGGCCTTCCTATGAAATCTTTTTGAAGTTCAGAAAGTTGTTTTTTAAAACTTTTATTTTTCTTGTAAGCTCGATACACGCCCTCAAGCTCTATCAGGGCCGGCATGAGGGTCTCTGGAACAAACCGTCCGCCATATGGTCCAAAATGTCCCCTGCTGTCCGGTAAATTATAATCTTTCATTTTGAGTATTCGTACATAAGCTGTTCTGGAAATGACAAATGAATATTATATCACAGCATTCATCAATAGTAATAGAACTGCATTGCATGAGTATTATGGGGTTTAATGAAAGATAAGCCCGTATGGTAGATTTAAACAAAATGAAAATGGAATGTTAACAAATTATATATTAGCATCTTTACTGTGATCAGCTGATTTGTTTAAAGAACTTTTTTTTAATACGCGTAAATAGTAAATGCGCTATAGATAGCGTAACTATAACAAGCAGTAGAAATGAAATTATTTTGGTCAGGCCAATAGAATATAAATAAATAAAAGCAGAAATAATCGCTTTTTTGATGCGGAATTTAAACCATTGCCACCATACCCTGGATTCTTTGGGCTTTAAAAGTGATGGAGTATCCGAGCTTTCTAATATGTCTGATAAGGAAGCAATCCTGATTGCATTAATGCTTCCAGTATCAAACAGGATAGATTTGTTATCCATAACTACGCTGTCTGAAATATTAAAGGACGTTATTCCGATTACCTTGCCTTCTGAATTGAGCAGTGGTCCGTCGCTGCTCGGCGGCAATGAAAGCTTGGGCCTGACGGTTTTGCCCTTGATCAGTTCTCTTTTTCCGTCAAGTTGTGCAATAGATTCGACTGATCCCTCGGATAAGGTCTTTCTGAAAGCATCGTTCCGTCCTATTGCAAGTACTGTATCATTTATATTCACAATGCTCTTACTATCGATCTCAAGGGGCACTTCATTCGTTGCATTGACTTTTATAACGGCAGTGTCACCTTTTTCGTCATAATGAAGAATTGATACGATGCCGTATCTGTTATTATTGCTGACAACCTCAGCCGAGTATGCTTTTCTTAATATGATGGCATTTGTCATGATTTTTCCCTCGGGATCATAAAAAAAGCCACTCCCCCTGGCACTTTCTTCACCTGTAATGTCATAAACAATGACTACTACAATGCTCTGGAACAGTAAATCAATTCTGTCATACAAATTAATGATGGATGTTTCCTGATCGATAGCAGCAGGTCCCCCTTCATTTTCTGCAGAGACAGCTGCTGATGTAAGAAATAAGGTTATTGATAAAAGAGCAGAAATGGAAATGAGATATGATATTTTATTTAAAAAGGCACGCAAAAAGATTCTTCCTCCTTTTCATAAGATTATAATTATGTATGTGCCTGTCTCCGCCGGTTGGCTGGCCTGACATCTTCCCCTGCTTTCTGTCTGGTGGGACCGATGTCATACATGACAGGTTCATCCATCATTAACA
>CAMYJJ010000422.1 GCA_947258735.1 Thermodesulfovibrionia bacterium
AGGTTGAGCTTCCTTTCAACATGATATCCTGTTTTTATTTCAATGATCCGGGCCATCATTTCGGCAATTATCAATTGTTCCGTGAAGTTTTTACTGCCGACTGTGATAGTAGTCTTCTCTGTCCGGGATGAGCCGGCTTGGGGTATATACCCTGTTATTCCGATTAAAAATAAAATTATAAGCGGCATAAAAGACAAAAACTTTCCGGAGCTTCCTGCAAGCAGTTTCACCTTTTGCCTTTTCCTGTCGTTCAGCCCCCAAGCAATGGCAGAGATTGCCAGGCTGACATATAGCGCCAGCAACGCGGAAGGCATGGCCCCGAGCAATATCAGGCGCGTGTCAGACAGGGAGAGGCCACGATTTATGAACTCTCCCAGCCCCCCGGCTCCAATGAATGCTGACAATGTGGCAATTCCCACGCTTATGACAGCCGCAGTTTTAATACCGGCTACAATAACAGGCAATGCAAGCGGCAGCCTCACCATTTTTATCTGCTGCCCTTTTGTCATACCCATTCCCTGAGATGCCTCGATTAAATGTGGAGGGACTCCTTCAAGCCCTGTTACTGTATTCTGGATGATCGGAAGAAAGGCATAAAGGGTTAGGGCTATTATCGCAGGTACAATACCTATCTTGCCAATCAATATTAATAAGAATGCTAGCATTGCAAGGCTCGGAACCGTTTGTACAATACCGGCCAAACCGAAGACAAAAGACCGCAACCAGGGTTTCTTTATTATGTAAATGCCGAGTGGAACCCCAATGAGCACAGCCGCTCCCGTTGAAATGCCGGACAAAAGCAGATGCTCTCTTGTACGGAGGAGTAATTCCGGTAGACGCTGAATAACAAAATCCATAGCCATTTTACATTAACCTCTGAAAGGCAGATAGTTGTTTTTTTGGTTTCATAAGCAGTTGCTCAACAAATTCTGTTTCAGGAGATGAAATAATTTCCTCTTTTGTTCCAGCTTGCTGTAACTGACCTTCGTGCATGATTGCTATCCGGTCGGCAAGGGTAAAGGCTTCAAAGATATCATGTGTAACAAATACTATTGTCTTGTTCAGCTGTTTTTTTAATTTCAGAAGCTCCTGCTGAAGGAGCTCACGTGTCACAGCATCAACAGCACTGAATGGTTCATCCATCAAGAGCAAAGAAGGGTTGGCTGCTAGTGCCCTGGCTACCCCGATGCGCTGCTGCTGGCCGCCGGAGAGCTCATCAGGATAGCGGCTGCGGAATTGTTCAGAGTTCAGGCCAACAAGCTCAAGAACTTCATTTGCTCTTATTTTTTGTTCTTCTTCAGGCCGGCCCTTGAGCTGCAGTACTACAGATACATTTTCTTCTATGTTCATATGGGGGAACAGACCGATTTCCTGAATAACATAGCCAATGGAACGTCTTACTTCTATAGGGTCCTGTTCGAGGACGTTTTTTCCCTCAATGAGGATCTTGCCGGAAGAAGGCTCAATGATGCGGTTAATCATTTTTAATAGAGTTGTCTTCCCGCACCCTGAAGATCCCAAAAGTACAAGTGTTTCTCCATCACATATGTCGAGAGACAAATTTTTTATTGCACGCACATCCGGGGCAAAAGATTTATTTATATCTATCAGTTTAATCATGACTTACTGTATAAAAACATCGTATTTTCAAGATGTTAATATTGATAACTATATGGAAATAATACGTTAGTATACATAATAAATATACCTTTAAACAGGATATGCGGCTTACACGGAGCCAGGATGAATTCTGCTATTTCTAGCTATTTACAGCAATTAATGGTATTTTATTGCCTATTGAAATTAAAAATTAAATATTTTCTAATTCGCTTCAACGGACTCTCTAATTAATTTTAATTAACAATCCAAGATAGCTAAAACATTAGATTACGAATATACCGTGAAAGGAAGTTACGTATAATGGAAATATTAGAGAAAAGTATGATGACGGATGATTACTCAATAATTCTTCCTGATGCTCAATCACAAACACTTGGACAGGATGAAGAATATTGCATTTTGAAAGGTAGTAATGGCGCAGGCGAACGGAGGATAAGGTTCCATGATTATAGGACAATATACTCTATTCCCGGACTTTATGAGAGACTGTTTTATAAAAAACTGAAATGCACCTCACCTTCAACAATCTGCGGATACCTTAAAGAAGTTGTTGATAATAAC
>CAMYJJ010000423.1 GCA_947258735.1 Thermodesulfovibrionia bacterium
TTTACATACCGTGGCTTTTTTATTATATATAAATGTTCTTCATGATGATAGAATTGTCTGACAGGGAGCAGGTATGACTGAATTTAACAAATCAAACTGGGCAAGGCCTGATTTTGTTCAACAATACAGAGACAATGCTGATATTTACATTATGGAGAGAAGAAGAATGTTTGAGATAATGAAGTCCTGTTACAGGCATTTTATTTCAGGCATGAACAGCCCTGACATTCTTGACCTTGGATGTGGCGACGGCATCATCACACATGAATTATTATGTATTGATACATCAATACGGGCAACGCTGATTGACGGGTCTGATGACATGTTAAGCAGGGCAAAGGAGCGCCTGAAAGATTTTTCTTCCGTGGATTTTCAACATATCACCTTCCAGGATCTCTTAACAAAGGGCCGGCTGGACAAAATGTATCACTTTATTGTTTCAGCACAGGCAATACATCATTTGAGCAGCGATGAGAAAAGCGAATTGTATGAGATGATGCTTGCACATCTTCATCCCGATGGTTTTTTTATGAATATTGATGTGACCATTGCGCCTGATGATTCACTTGAACAGTGGTATATGACACTCTGGAAGGAATGGATTGACAACGAGAAAAGAGTTCTTGCAATGGAAGGGGATCCATTTCATGATGTCATCACCCGGTATAAAGAAGCCGGAGAAAACAGACCTGATACACTTGAGGAGCAATTAAGAATGCTGAAAGATGCAGGATTCAGGAATGTGGATTGCTTTTATAAATACGGTATATTTACCGTTTTCGGTGGCATGAAATAATAACATGAGTCAGGGAGGAAACAGGCAGATGAAAAAAGATACACAGTGTATCCATAGCGGAACATACAAAGACAGGTCAACGGGAGGGGTGAACACCCCTGTTTTCACGTCATCATCTTTTGCATACCTGGATACAGGACAAAATGTGTATCCCCGATATTTCAATACCCCGAACCAGAGGGCCGTGATTGATAAATTAAGCGCCCTTGAAAACACTGAAGACGGCGTATTATTCAGCTCGGGAATGGCTGCAATCAGTACAGTTCTCTTGACCTTCCTGCGGAATGGTGATCATGCTGTCATCCAGAGGGACGTATACGGCGGCACCCATCATTTTATCATATCCGAGTTTGATAAATTCGGCATTGCGTATACGTTTACTGGTAATGATATAAATGAAATAAAAAATGTAATCAGGGACAATACAAAAATAATATTCATCGAATCGCCGTCAAACCCGCTTTTAAAGATTACTGACATTCGGGCAGTAGCGGAACTGGCCGGTTCACGAAATATTCTTTCCGCTATAGATAATACGTTTGCAACGCCTGTGAACCAGAATCCCCATGATCTTGGCATTGATATTGTTATTCACAGCGGGACCAAATACCTCGGTGGACACAGTGATATATGCAGCGGTGTTGCGCTCGGCAGTAAATCATCAATTGATAACATATTAAGATCAGCGGTGAACTTCGGGGGAAGCCTGAACGCTTCCACCTGTTACCTTCTGGAGAGAAGCCTGAAAACTCTCAGCGTCAGGGTAAAGAAACAGTGCTTAAATGCCCGGCACATTGCAGAATCATTACAGCAAAACAGCATGATCAGACATGTCTATTATCCGGGCCTTAAAAAACATGAAGGTCATGAACTTGCAAAACGTCAGATGAAGACCTTTGGAGCAGTTGTATCTTTTGAGCTTGACGAAGATAAAGTCAATCCTGTAATGTTCGTACGTAATCTGAAACTTGTTATGCCGGCCCTGAGTCTGGGCGGGATAGAGACCCTTATCTGCTCACCTGCAGCGACCTCTCATGAAAAAATGAATGAACAGGAACGTCAATCAATAGGGATTACAAAAGGTCTTTTCCGGCTCTCTGTCGGGATTGAAGATACGGACGATATTATGGAAGATATGGAGCAGGCGTTAAATGCTGGATGTAGATAACCATATTATGCAAGGGCATGGTTTGCCATACGCCTGTTACACCATCTAGCCTTTGTATTTCAACTGTGTCCTTGTCCAGTCCACGGATATCTTTGCTCTGCCTTTAACAAGGAACCCCACCAGGTCCCCCGGAAACTGAGCGTCAGCAAGCATGAGTTCATCGACATAGTTGTCATCCAGATAAAATCGTATTTTGTCCCGCTGC
>CAMYJJ010000424.1 GCA_947258735.1 Thermodesulfovibrionia bacterium
TTATGTCGAAACTGATCGGTCCGATAAGGTGAAGACAGGCATTCATGCCGACACATTGCCGGGCAATGTTTCCCGTGTTTGGCGGTATTTCAGGTTTGTAGAGAACAACGTTTAACATATGCACTAATTGACCGTGACGTGAATACTGCAAGTATTACAGCTTTGGTTTTGAACACTCAGAATTATATCACATAGCTAAGGATGAGGGGCCCGAGGGAACTGTTTCATGAAAAGGATTAAATAATGTTAAGAAAGAAAGGAGATAGTATTAAGAATGTTAGTTCATGCCTTTTTCTGTTTTTTCAGGACATGCCTTATGCCCAGTGCAACGCTGCCGCTCAGGAATAATATCGAACTTACAGGCTCGGGTACGACCGGAGGTGCTCCGTTTGGACGTGCTATAAAATCGAACTTATTATCGCTGTCAAAATTGTTAGTGGTTAATGCATTATTATAGGCGGTAACCCATGTTCCTTTGTCTTTCCCGCTTTTTGCGTAAAAATTACCCCACACAGGAGCCCGGTTTGTGGTGAGCTGGTAGGTAACATCCGCCCCTCCTATATCAAACTTGATTCCATAGAGGGGAGTCTCTGAAGGGAAGTCTGGGTTGCTGTTTCCATTACTGTTTCCGCTCCAGTGGTTCGGCCCTTCAATGCCGCCTCCGTATGTGAGGGGATTTCCGTTCACGGAGAAATTGCTGAAATCATTTTCTGTTGCGCCGGGAGAGACTTCAAGGATGAAATGCGAGATGTCTTTGCGGTCAGCAGAGAGCCTGTATGTGTATGTCCAGAGCAATGACTGTGTATCCTGGGAAATATCCCACTCAATTGCGAACGAATAAGGCCAGTACCCGCCAAGCCCGTCCTGGGCGTTGGGAGGGTTGTAACTGGGAGAACTGTAGGTTCTCATGTCGTCCAGATCATCAGAATAAGCAGCTTCGTTGTACAAGCTCGCATCGACTGACAACACAAAAGAATACAGGACAAGTGAAACAATAAGAGCGATCAGTTTTTTCATTGATTGGGTACTCCCTCTGCTGCATGGGAAAATGACAGCTTATAAATCTCACATGACTCAAAATTTCCACTGCAGTAATAGATCGCTTTTTCAATATCACTGCTGGTCAGTCTGGAGCAATAACAATCCAGACAGGGATCATTTATATGGGGGCACAGCTTTTTGTTACGAGGTGCTAATATCATTTACCAAGTTGTCCTTTCAATTAACAGATATTCAATAAGTTGTAAATATGTAATACAATTTCCGTGCCAAAATAAAAAATTGAAATAAAAGTATATAAAACAAAGAGATAATGAATCAGATGATGAAGACGATAGAATTAGACTATGTGTCATTGCACACATGTGGCGCACGCTTTCTGATATGTCACACTTATTTACAGGTAATCCCTGCCATCATAGAAATGCACTCAACATTTTCAATGAGACCATTCATTTTCAATGAGATCATTCAGTGTCGGTTAGTTTAGTCGAGCCTGATCTGTCCTGTTCGTTATATGAAATATCAGTGCTGGCCCTGATTGTTTGACAAAGAGAGGAGTCATGACAGAGTATATTTGTGTGTAAAGGAAGAACTCGTCCGTATCTGAGGAAATCCCATATCCTGAGACGTGAATCATGCACCTCGTTGTCCGGTCTCAGGCGAATATAATGGGACAAAACAAATTTTTATGAACATTCAGATGATTGAGCCCCGACATATAAAAGGCGTTCTCTTTGTTCTTCTCATTGCTGCTCTTGTCAGTTCTCAGTATCTGTGGGATTTGACTTCATACTTCAGGCCGGAGGAGATTCAGAAAATATTGAGAGATTCCGGTGCATGGGCGCCTGTAGTGTACATGAGTGTTATGGCTGTAGCCGTAGTAATCAGCCCCATTCCGAGTCTCCCACTGGACATTGCAGCCGGAGGTTTTTTTGGCCCGCTTCTCGGTACGGTGTATTCTGTACTGGGTGCTTTTTGCGGGGCTCTTGCAAGTTTTCTTGCAGCGCGTTTTCTTGGGCGTGAACTGATTGAGCGGTTCCTCTGACATTCCTCTATAATTATTCGGGATCAGTCCTTGTGTTCGGGTCCGGCGTAACCTTTATGTTTGGTCTGGTTATGGTTGTTCTCTTTTTTCTGGTACCCCGCTGGCTGGAAGGAAAAG
>CAMYJJ010000425.1 GCA_947258735.1 Thermodesulfovibrionia bacterium
AAGGACGGGTATTCCCAGGTCGCCAAACTTTTCAGGGCTGCGGCAGCCGCGGAAACAGTCCATGCCCACAGTCACCTGAAGCAGCTCGGCGGCATTAAGACTACAAAAGAAAATCTGGAAGTTGCAATTAGTGGAGAGACACATGAATTCAAGGAAATGTATCCCGAGATGATCAGGGATGCTGAAGAAGAAGGGCACAAAGGCGCTCTGCGGAGTTTCAACTTTGCCAATGATGTGGAAAAGATTCATGCAGGTCTTTATCAGAAGGCGCTTGATAACCTTGGCAACAACGCAGACACAGACTATTATGTATGTGACATCTGCGGATACACAGCAGAAGGGGAAGCCCCTGAACAGTGTCCGGTCTGCAAGGCAAAGAAACAGATGTTTAAGAAAATTGACTAAATTATTACTGCCTGAAAAAGAGGGGCATACCGCGGTATGCCCCAATATACTATTGATGGCCCTCCAGGTCTGTACCGTAGCACGAACTCCTTCGTGACACATGTTTGTCACAGTTTTTGTGTAATGTCACATGAACGAGCAACAATAATATGCCTCCCTCCAAAGCTATTTATCAATAGTTTCAATTAGTTACCGCAAAAGAGAGAGCTGGCATTAGTCTTGCATTATTTAAGAAAAATTCACTCCAGACAAGTTGTGCGAAGAGCCTGCACTTTAAGGCATAGTTGCGCAACCTCGCGTATATGCAGGATTAATACCTCTTATAGATATTATTAATTAGACATTAATGTTCAGTTTTGATAAATTTATAGTAATCTTAGCGACGAAAATAACATTTTACTATAAATAAGGGGGATGTAATGAAATCAAAACGAAGCTTTTCAAAATTTTTATTAATGTTTTCATTCGCAATTATTTTTGCAGTAGCAACAGCAGGGCAGGCAGGTGCTCAGACAGAAACGCTGTTCTGGGAAGATTTCAATGGCTATTCATATACTCAGGATAACGCAGGTATACCAAAAATTTCTGAAGGTGCTGATGAAGTTTGGTACGGCGGACGATTTGAACAACCTCAATATGGAGGTGGCTTCAACAACGATTTAGCAATCCAAGCGTACGGTGGATCAACCAATCCTACCCCCGTCGGTCGTTTTGAAGACGAGGCCGGTCTGCTATTCAACATCAGTACTCTGGGTTACACTGATGTAGATTTGAGCTTTGATTACCGCACCTTTAGTGCGGGGACTCATGACAGGTTGGTTGCCGGGTATTATGTTGTAGGTGAAGAATACGATCCTACAAACAACCCAGGTGAATTTAACGCGGAGCTGAATTTCGGGCCCTGTACAGGTGAAGGGGAAGCAGGGTGTTTCAGAGACTTTTATAATGATGATTTTGGTGGTGTCCAAAACGATGCTGTTAATTGGTGGGACGATCAATGGCACGAGGTTGAGAGATACGTGGGAAATACATTTCAAAGCATGACTGTATCATTACCTGACGAGGAGGCAAGCATCTGGGTTGCTTTTTGGCTTGATAACGGAGAGAATGATTACGGAAAAATCGATAATATCCATGTCCAAGCAACTGTAGTTCCCGAACCGATAAGCTCAACATTATTCTTAGTAGGCGCTGCAACACTGGGCTACAGGCGTTTCAGAAAAAATAGCTAAGAACACGTTTCAGTCAAATACCAAAGGCGTCTCATGTTATGAGACGCCTTTTTTAGTGTTTTCTGTTCAATGCCTCTCATCACTTTTCGCTATTCTCGTTGTCATCACGCATCCTGGCCCGATCCTGAAGGGCGGCTTCGCAGTATGGTAATTTTCTCAATATCCCGAGGAGAATTCTCTGCGTCATGAATCGTGATTATAATTTCATTGCTTCCCGTAACATGGGCGGTGCTGTCCAGTGTAACATTCCAGCCGAGGCTGCTCTACATCACAATGCTCTCGGCAATTTCCACCCTGTTTCTTCCCTTGTCTTTCGCCCTGTAGAGAGCGGTGTCTGTGTATTTTATTATCTGGTCGCCGCTGGTAATCTTGTTTAAATCATCAGGAGTAAAACTGCTTACACCGAGACTGATCGTTACGGGTATGGTGACGCCTTGCTCATATTCATTCTCTAAGCGTTCAACTGCCGTTCGTATTCTTTCAGCCAGGTTATAGACCGCTTTCAGGTCGGGACCGGGAA
>CAMYJJ010000426.1 GCA_947258735.1 Thermodesulfovibrionia bacterium
GATGAGCGAATTCTAATTCTGATTATGAATAATCAGTCAATCGCCGATTTTGCTGTCTGGCTGCGTTGTCTTGCTTTTTTCTCGATCAACGTACTGCAAGTACGCCTCACTCAAAAAAATGCTGCGACGCCTTGCCAGACAACAAACTTAACGATTGTCCCACATTATCAATGAAAATGTGGGCTAAAAAGGAGGAAGAAAATCAATGGCAAAACAGATTGGAGCCCTTTGGGTAAATGAGTATAAAAAGGACGGAGAAACAAAGAAAATGCTTTCCGGCAGGCTTGATCTTGGACCTATGGGAGAAGTAGACGTAGCTGTTTTCCCGAACGACAGGAAAGAAAAGCCGACTCATCCGGACTACCGGATAGTCCTCAGCGAAAGATCAAACGGCAAAGGTACTGATACCGGTCAAAACAAGGATGACAGGCCGGAACCTTTCTAGGAAGTAATAACTTATCAGGAAGTTAAATTAAAGTAGACAACGAAAAAGGGCATCAGCAGATTTATTTTGCTATGCCCTTTTTTATTTAGCCAATAACATTTAGGAGGTGAAAATGGATAGAGACAATATTGAAAAAGCGAAAAGAGTGAATCTTTCACAGTACATTGAGCTTGTGCCTGGTCTTGTTCCCCAAAGGCGATACAAAAACAGCGTATTTTATTTCTCTCCTTTCAGAGTTGAGACAGAGGCGTCGCTTCATCTCACATACAAGGATGGGATCTGGGTATGGTATGACTTCGGTTCCGGGCATCACCGGGGAGATACGATAGAGTTTGTAAAGATGTACAGAGACTGCTCTTTTAAGGAAGCAGTAGAGGAACTGCTCCAGTTCAGCGGTGAACGTCTTTCAGTTTCAGCATTTAGTACGAAATCAAAGCCTAAGAAGAACATTGGAATAAACAGGTTGAGAAGTATCATCAAAACACGTAATACATACGACAGGCTGGTGAACAACAACGTGTTGATAAGAAAATATTTCACTGAAAGGGGACTGAGGTTCCACGAGGAGATGGGATGCAAAATCTATACGGATTTTAAGGATCATACAAACTACGTTGCTGTTCCGCTTCCAAACATGAACAACCTGAGAGGACTTGAACTCAGGGAAATGTGCACACTGGACAGGGAACTTGAGATTGGGAGCAAAAAGAGAAAGAACCACGGATCGAAGACCTTATGGGTCCTCAAGAGAGACATTTCCAGAGTTCTCCTTACCGAATCCGTGCTCGATGCTCTTGCCGGTGAAGTCCTGTTAGATGATGATCAGATATCATTAGCTTCATTAAATGGGGTAGGGCAGGTGAACCAGCTTGAAGCAATGATACGGTCGATAAAACCCAAAGAGATGGTTGTATCAATGGATAACGACAGGGCAGGACAGGATGCCTTAAAAACAGTCAAGAAAACTCTTGAAGAATTCAATATCGCCTACAAGGTCTTGAAAACAGAGACGAAGGACCTGTTCCGTGAACTTCACAAGGCGAAAGGAGACAATAGAAATGCTGCGTACGCAACATAAATTAAAGATGAGCGATAACGCGCTCAGGATACTGAAAAAACGTTACCTGAATAAAGACGACTCAGGCAAAGTCATGGAATCTCCTGAAGAAATGTTCAGAAGGGTGGCTGATAATATCGCACAGGCAGACCAGCTATATTTAGCTACAAATGATGATGTTCAGAGAACTTCGGATAAATTCTACGAGCTGATGACAAGCCTGCGGTTTTTACCGAATTCACCGACACTGATGAATGCGGGAAATGAGCTGCAGCAGTTATCCGCATGTTTTGTACTTCCGGTTGAGGATTCAATGACCGGAATATTTGAAGCCGTTAAGCAAGCGGCCCTCATACATCAAAGTGGAGGCGGAACAGGATTTTCATTCAGCAGGCTCAGGCCCAAAAACGATCTTGTATCAACAACCAAGGGCAGGGCAAGCGGCCCCATCTCATTTATGGAGGTGTTTGATTCCGCTGCCAATACGGTAAAACAGGGTGGAACAAGACGGGGAGCGAATATGGGCATCCTGAGAGTGGATCACCCTGACATCCTTGAATTCATCACGTGTAAAGGTGAAGAGGGCAGGCTGCCGAACTTCAATTTGTCGGTA
>CAMYJJ010000427.1 GCA_947258735.1 Thermodesulfovibrionia bacterium
CATGGGGATGTAATTTGTCTCCAAAAAACTTTTTGAAAAACGGATCATCCATGAAATTTCCAAGAGGATGGTCTTTCATCGAGATTGTCTTTGTTGTTGATATGTTGACAACGGAAGGTTTGACCTTCTCAGCTACATCAGCCAGAGAGGCATTTAATGTGTCAAGAAAAACAGCACCGCTCAATGCAGAAGTCCTGTCCTGAACAATCTCCTTTGTTGTCTTGATGCTCTCTTCTTTGAAGGCCAGTTTTTCCTTCGTATCTTTTTCGTCTTCCGGTGCTGCTTTAATAATGGTCTGTGTTGTGTCCTGCTTGGCCGTCGGGGCCTTTTCCCTGTCAGCACGATCACCGCAGCCTGCAATGGATAAGGTCAGCAGTAATACCAGTACTGTTTTTAAATATCCGGTCATGAATTCCTCCTGTTTTTTTAAGTATCTCAGTTGTTATGTAGATAACTAAATTATATCACCTGTGTGTAATTGTAAAGTGCAATTATGCAAAAATTATGAATCTTGCAATTAATGCATTTTTCATTTATCTTATCAGTCTCTTCATCACGCATAACAAA
Source organism: Thermodesulfovibrionia bacterium (assembly GCA_947258735.1). The sequence continues at coordinate 568 of CAMYJJ010000427.1, forward strand.
TAGTTGACAGCATGTACATTATTTGATAGGTAAATACTATGGCTTACCCTAAAATTCTCGCGATGATTATGGCAGGCGGAAGGGGTGAAAGGCTTTTTCCCCTGACCTTTGAGCGTTCAAAACCCTCTGTGCCTTTTGGGGGCCGCTACCGCATTGTTGATTTTGTACTGAGCAATCTTATCAACTCCCAAATTTATTCGATATACCTTCTGGTGCAATACAAGTCACAGTCACTTATAGATTATGTGCGGGAAAACTGGGGGCTCTCTTCCGTGATAACCGACCATTTTGTCACGGTTGTTCCTCCCCAGATGAGGTATGGTCCTGACTGGTTTCAGGGTACGGCAAATGCTGTATTTCAGAACATGAACCTTATACGACAGCATAAACCTGAGCTTGTCATCGTTTTTGGGGCTGATCATGTGTACAGGATGGATATAAGGCAAATGGTTGACTTTCATCTTGAGCGAAATGCCGATGTTACCGTTGCTGCCATGCCTGTCCCCATAAGCCAGGCAAGCTCTTTCGGAATTATACATAGCAGAAGGGACGCAAGGATAAAGAACTTTATCGAGAAACCAAAAAACCCTCCACACATGCCCGGCGACCCCAAAAGGGCGTACTGTTCGATGGGGAATTACATTTTTAATACAGATGTACTGATCAAGGGACTGGTCCAGGCCGAACAGAACAAGGAGAATGATTTTGGCAAACATGTCATTCCCAACCTGTTAAAGAGCGGCCAAAGGTTGTATGCCTATGACTTTTCCAATAATACTATCCCGGGCGTCAAACCATCCGAAGAAAAGGGGTACTGGAGAGATGTGGGAACCATTCAGGCTTTCTGGGAGGCCCATCAGGACATGCTTGGTGAAAAGCCTGTTTTTGATATGAACAATGAAGTCTGGCCGGTCCGCCCGTCTTTAAATGAAATGACCGCCACAAAAATTATGGGCGGTGAGATCGTCAACAGTATTATTGCAGAGGGCGCCATAATTAATAAGGCAAAAATAATTAATTCTGTCATCAGAAAGGGTGTTGTGATCGAGGACGGAGTTGAGGTGAGAGATTCCATCATTATGGACAGTGTGGTCCTTAAGAAAGGGTGTAAGATTAAAAAATCCATCATTGACTCTCATAATGTGATCAGGAAAAATACTCGCATTGGATTTAAGAGCAAGGAACCCTACTGGCGCGCTTCAATGGATCCTTCAGGAATCTCGGTTGTGGCCAGTGAAAAGCCGGACAGCCAGATTATGAAAAGATAGGTAATAGTTTTTAGTCAGTAATTATAAGGTGCCTATTCAGGACAGCTCATGGAGCTGTCCTTTTTTATGTATTTATGTCTTTCATTCCGGCAGCCTGCCTGCCGGGGCAGGCTTCGGGCATGACAATAATGAAAAGTAGCACTTTTTACACAGACGTTCATCAACGTACTGCCCAGGCAGAGATATGTTAAAATAGGTGATATTTTTTTTAGCAAATTCAACTAACATGCTAAGCAATATTCAGAATTTAAATGAACAA
>CAMYJJ010000428.1 GCA_947258735.1 Thermodesulfovibrionia bacterium
ACTGCTACACTTTATCTTCATCACCAACACATAGGGGCTGATTTATTCAAGCGCATTACCCGCCCCCTCTTTCAATCGTTATCACATCTCTTCCCCTATTCTGAAGACTTAAGCCCTACCCCAGCTTCTTGTCGCATCATTTGCGGAGCTTTCCTTCTCATTTTATTTTATTTGTGATATATTAGTACCACAACGTGTTACCAGATGATGGTAATGTTCATGTACAATTGCTATGTGAAGGGAAAAGGTAAAGTGAACCATGCTTATTAACTACAGACTAATACTCCTGGCCAGGACCCTGGCAATCATGTCATTATTATTAGTTAATATCAGTATAATGGAGGCACATGCCTTCCCTTTCCGTACTATTAAACAGGGTGATCCGGTTCCGGATGTGCCCCTGTCTCCCATGGAAAAAGATAAGTCAGCTGTGACCTTCTCTGAACTCAAGGGAAACCCTTTTATCGTTATTTTCTGGGGTGCCGATCTTCCTGAAAAAATAAAATATTCATCACAGGTTCTGGGCGGAATTGAGGAACTTGCTCCGTTTTTGAATGAAAGAAATATCCGGCGCTATTCGGTCAATGTACAGGATGACGATTCCACGGCGATAAACGAGGTTGTGGAAAAATCAGAGAGTACCATCGACATTTACCGGGATAATAATCAGAAGGCATATGAAGCGCTGGGGATATATGTCATGCCTGCTGTCCTTCTTGTCGACAGGGACGGAAATGTTGTAGACGGATTCGGGTATAGCCGTGACATGGTTGAGCGCCTGAAAGGTTCCGTCGAGATCATGCTTGGTGAAAAAACTGAAGAGCAGGTTGCTGCAGAGCTTCGTCCGGAGATGAAGGAAGCTTCTGCTGAAGCAAAAGCAAGCAGTCGCCATTTTAACTTCGGTATGGTCATGATAAAGCGGGGCATGATTGATTCGGCGATACGGGAATTCTCAAAGGCAGCTGAAATTGACCCGACCATGAGCAAAGCTTATTTGCAGCTGGGTTGCCTGTACCTCGACAGCAAAGATCTTGAGAACGCGGAAATTTCAATTAACAAGGCGCTTGAGGCTGATCCGGACTCTGTTAAAGGGAAGATATGCCGCGGAGAACTTCTACGGCTCCAAGGGCAGCTGAATGAAGCTGCAGAACTGCTCCAGAAAGTCATATCCGCTCACCCGGAGAATTACGAGGCGCATTATTACCTTGGCCGGGTTTTAGAGGACATGCAGAAGAACAAGGAGGCCGTGGAGAGCTTTAAGAAAGCCTACCGGTATATCCTGCATTATTCGGCCACCAAAAAATAATTTAACAGACTTTTCAGGTGAACACATAATAAGTTTCCTGCAACAGAATATGTCAATGCCACAGAGGTTCAGGAGATCTTTACAGGGAGGATGAGCTGTGCAGTTCCTGGTTATACTCTTCCTCCGTCAGTGTCCTGAAAGAGTGTGGATGGTGAAGGTTGAAGTCCTTGACGTGCTGGAGATAATCGGGTTCGAACCCTTCCTTTCTGATCTGTTCTATAAGTTCGGCAAAACCTGCTGATTTCTTGACCGACGTTGATTGTGCTTCTTTGGGCAAGGCAGTGTCGAATACAATTTTTGCACCACGGTTGACATTCTCATCTATGCCCCGGTCATCAGAATAATACTGGGACAGTACAAAAATCCTGGTGCCGAGAAAAACGGCTTCCTCAAGATCATGGGTGACAAAAAAAATTGTCATACCGAATTCTTCCCATAACTGAAGGAGAAAAAGCTGCATGTTCTCCCTGGTTGCAGGATCTAGCGCCCCGAAAGGTTCATCCATAAGCAGGATCTTTGGTTTCATGATCAGCGACTGGGCGATGGCCACCCGTTGGCGCATCCCGCCTGAAAGTTCGTGCGGATATTTATGATGATGCTGATCGAGATCTACCTTTTCCAGGTAATAGTGCGCAGCTTCTACCATTTCCTGCTTTTTAGACTTTTTTTCCTGATAACTCATCGAGAGGCGGGGCCCCATCAGAACATTATCCAATACTGTAAGATGGGGGTAAAGTGAATATTTCTGATAAACGATACCTTTTGATTCATCTGGAAATCCAACTTT
>CAMYJJ010000429.1 GCA_947258735.1 Thermodesulfovibrionia bacterium
AGTAATCTTCCTTTTTATGTTCAAGATTAATGGCTTCTGTTGGATAGTAAGGGATCAGGTTGTCAAACAGGGGCCTCTCGACGCTCGAGTCAGGGGACTCATGGTTCACTGCCTCAACCTTGAGCAGGGCAAAATATCTTTCGCTCTCCTTGGGAGGCCTGATCTGGCCCGTAACAAGGTCTCCAGTTCTGAGGTTAAACCTTCTTATTTGAGAGGGTGATACATATATATCATCCGGACCCGGCAGATAACTGTAATTGGGCGAGCGGAGAAATCCGAACCCGTCAGGAAGAATCTCCAGCACCCCTTCTCCAAAAATAAGCCCGGTTTTTTCGGTCTGGGCCTGCAGTATGGCAAAAATCAGGTCCTGCTTCCTAAGCCCTTTCGCGCCTTCAACACTCAATCCCTTAGCCACCTTTGTCAGCTCATCTATGGTTTTTTCTTTTAACTCGGTGATATTCATACTGTCTCCTTGATTTTTGCTCTTATTTGCCATGGTATTACAACTTCTTTTTTTAATGGGAATATATGTTTTTGAAAAATATGCTTTTGGAGGTTTTACCCTTTCAACTCAAAAACGGGATTGTACAAAAGAAGAATTGATACAAAAATAGTAAACCAGTTTTATCTTTTTGTCAATACCATCCCTTAATTTTTATTAATTATAATCCGGGACACTTCCCATGGGAAGTGTCCCGGGTCACGGGTATTTGCATTTTTCAGCAGCTCTCTGCAAAATATATTTCAATGTCTGATCAGACCACATCAGAACCTGTAATAGTATATATAACTGCACCCGGTGAAGAAGAAGCAGCCGGCCTGGCCCGGACACTTGTGGAGTCAAAACTGGCTGCCTGTGTAAATATACTCAATAATATCCGGTCCATATACTCCTGGCAGGACAATATAGAAGATGACAGAGAACATTTACTGATCGTCAAAACGCAGCGCCACCTCTTTGACAGGCTGGCAGAAAAAGTCAGAGAAATTCACAGCTATGACGTACCGGAAATTATCGCAATGCCAATAGTAGAGGGTTCGCTGGATTATTTGAAATGGCTGCAGGAATCTACAGATTTAAAACACCTTGAGGGAGGAATTCAATAAATATGGAAGACAATAGTGCTGAGAACCTGGAAGAATCCGTAAAAGGTTATAAGGAAGAAATTCTTGAGGTTAATAAAGGGTTTCTGGAATGGGAAAAAGACCTGATCTTTAATGTGCGGACCCAGATGGGCTATGAAATCGAGTATGACGCCAACCTGCAGTGGGGATGTTCTCCTACCGAAACTCTCCTGGCGAGTGTCGCAGGCTGTATGGCAATAGATGTTTTTTATTTTCTCAAAAAAATGAGAGCAGATATCACGAGTTTTAAAATAGACTTCTCGGGCGTAAGAAAACCAGATCCCCCGCAGTACTATAAGTCTATGGATTTGCTCATAAAAGTCAATGGAGAAGGGATCACACCCAAAAAGATGGACAGGGCAATTTCATTATCTCATGACAAGTACTGCTCTGTTTATAATGCCCTGCGTAAAGATATCGAGGTTAACGTAAGCTATAATATCAACGAGGATTAATCGGTCAGGCCGAATTCTTTCTTAAGCCACTGTTTGAGTCTTTCGGTTATTGGATACATACCTGAAATACATTCGCTTGCATCACATTGCAAACACTCTTTTAACATATCATCCGGGATTTCATGTGTATATCCGGCAGATTTGCTGATCATTGGTTTAAGCACCATAACAGCCAGGACAGGCCGTTCATTGACCATGTCAACATAAAGCATGTATCCATAAGTCAGGTCAACCGGCGTGGTGCCCGGTCCTGTGATAGGCGCAACAAATATCTTAGGAGTCACATCCCATCTTACATTTTCAGTAAAGGCTTTTGTACTTTTTATTTTCTCAAAATTCAATGCTATCATGGGCTATATTATATAGAAAAACCATCTTATTTTGTTTATAATGATAAAAAACAAAAAGGAGACCAATATGGACTGTCTTTTCTGTAAGATCATCAAGAAAGAAATACCTGCGAAAACAGTTTATGAGGATGACTATGTCCTTGCTTTTGAAGACATTAACCC
>CAMYJJ010000430.1 GCA_947258735.1 Thermodesulfovibrionia bacterium
TGTTCATGCTGATAATCCCTCTTATTTTTTATATCGGACATGATTGAGAATTCTTAAGCCCTGCATTCAGGGCATTCTCACATGAAATGATTGAAAAATCAGGCCTGTGGTATTATTGAATGTTTCAGATTGCAGAACTGTCATTGGCGTATTTAAGAAAATGAAGAACTGGAAGAATAATATATATTTCATATTGGTTGAGCCCAAGGAATCCGGAAATGTAGGTTCTGCTGCGAGGGCTATGAATAATATGGATTTTCATAACCTCCGGCTTGTAAACCCTCCGTCTCTTGACACGGATGAGGCCAGGATGTTTGCCCATGGTTCAAGGGAGATCTTAAGGACTGCGGAGTCCTTTTCCACTCTTGAAGGGGCTCTCAATGATATGCAGTATGTTGTTGGTACAACAAGAAGGAGAGGCAGAAGGAGGGGGGCCTATGTCCCGGTTGACCAGGGAACAGGGCGGCTGTATGAGATTGCATCCACCAATAAAGTTGCTGTCTTATTTGGACGGGAGGACAGGGGGTTATTTAATGAAGAGGTTGACAGGTGCGGTTTTATGATGAACATACCTGCCAATAAGAAGCAGCCATCAATCAACCTCGCACATACGCTTATGATAATTGCCTATGAACTGTCCATGGCCGGAATCAGGGACAAAGGCCTCAAAAATGATGATAAACTGCTTTATGCCAATGTGCCTGAATTTGCAGACCAGAAGGCAATTGTCCTTCTCTATGAAAGAATGGAAAAGGCCATGAGATTGATCGAGTATATTCCCCATGATGGGGATCTTACAGGCAGGAAGACCATGCAGAACATAAAGCACTGTCTTGGCCGGGCAGGACTTGCTGACTGGGAACTCAACATGTTTCATGGGATTTGCAGGAGCATTGAAAATAAACTGGGCAAGACTGACGATTAATCATATGTGCCTGATCATCAGTTTTGGTACTTCCGGATGAATAAAAATTAATTACGTTAACCGGAGATGACATTTTTCATCAATAAAGTATAATAGTATGCATCTTATGTAACATCCGGGTCCCCGGAGAAATTAATAAGGAGTTACATCAAACGTATATATGAAAAAACAATATACCAGCCTCAGAACAGAACTGCTCGACATTAATGATTCTCTTTCTCTCATCCTTGCAAAGGTACAGGGGCAGCCTGATATTGCCGACTCCCGCTTTGATGAATGGATAAACGCATGCAGAGACATGAATAGGCAGATTAAAGAGGAAGTTGTCCGCGTAGCAGTTATAGGATCTGTGAAATCAGGAAAGAGTACACTTGTCAACGCGATATTTAAAGGCGAATATGTAAAAAGAGGCGCGGGTGTTATCACATCAATAGTTACCCGGGTCAGAAATGGGAAAAAACTGAAGGCCGAGCTGTATTTCAAGTCCTGGGATGAAATTAATTCAGAAATTCAGCAGGCACTTGTCATGTTCCCTGCCTGGGACAATCAACATGAGAGAAAGAGTTTTGACATCAGGCAGTTAGGTGACCGTCAGCTCCTTCAAAAAGCCCTGGACAGTTTAAGCGATGATCTCCAGATTATAGATGGTACCCGCAATTCAAACAGTGTGCTGTTATCTCTATACCTGAAGGGGTATAGCAGGGTCGCGGAGATGATTAAATCAGGGACAGCGATTACCAAGTTCAGCGGAAAACGGTTTGCCGAGCACCGATTATATGTGGGTGATGATGAACTGGCCGTGTATCTGAAAGATATAGAACTTGAAATCAAGGGGAAAAATCTTGACGCTTCAGTGGAAATAGCGGACTGTCAGGGAAGTGACTCTCCAAATCCCATGCACCTTGCTATGATACAGGATTATCTTCTTCAGACTCATTTTATCGTGTATGTGATAAGCAGCCGCACCGGAGTGCGTCAGGCTGACATCCGGTTTCTTTCGATCATTAAAAAAATGGGGATGCTGGGCAATATACTGTTTGTCGTGAACACTGATTTCAGTGAGCATGAGACCCTTACTTACATGCAGGCAATTATTGAAAAGGTCAGGTAGGAGCTGACATTGATTAAACCGTATTACGAGGTATATGCAATATC
>CAMYJJ010000431.1 GCA_947258735.1 Thermodesulfovibrionia bacterium
TTCGAAAGTCCTCCAGATAACATTGACTTCAAGGGACAAGAATAAGAAAGACCCTCTCCCGATGTGCGGTGTTCCTCATTTTACCTCTGAATCATATATGGCAAAGCTTGTGCTGGCAGGGTATAAGGTGGCTGTCTGTGAGCAGGTTGAGGACCCGAAGGAGACAAAGGGGATAGTAAAAAGAGAAGTGGTAAGAGTAGTGACTCCCGGTACATTTCTGCCTGATAATCCCAAAGAGAATAATTTTATACTCAGCTTCTTTCAAAAAGAAAATATATATGGTGTTGCTGTTGCTGATGTGACGACAGGCGAGTTTATGGTGTATCAAACCCACGGCATACTGGATGATGAGGTGAACAGATTTATGCCAAAGGAAATCCTGTATCCCTACAGCATGAAATCAAGCTCTGCAATGGCTGATCTTACGGACTATTATCTTACCGGGTATGACGACTGGTATTTTGATTATATCGAGGCATACAGAAAACTGCTAAAACATTTCAGGGTTGCATCTCTGGACGGCTTTGGTTGCGAAGGGATGATCGTTGCCATTTCTGCTGCAGGCGCCCTGATGAATTACCTTGAGGAGACCCAGAAGGGTGATTTGACATTCAACACTATAAAAGTCCTCAGGCGCGAGTCCACTATGCTCCTCGACGCTCCGACACTGAGAAACCTCGAGATTACAAAAAACATGCAGAACAATGAAACAGAGGGCAGCCTGTTATGGGTGATGGATGAGACGTTTACGCCGATGGGCGGGCGGTTGATAAGGACATGGCTTCTCAATCCTCTGCTTGATGCAAAGGAGATCAGGGCAAGACAGGATGCGGTAGCTGAACTTATGAAAGATTCGGGCAGGCTTTTAAAAATCCAGGATTTGCTTGATGCAATCTATGACATGGAGCGGCTTGCATCAAAAATATCGAATGCAACCGCAAACGGCCGGGACCTCATAGCCTTGAGCAATTCTCTTGAAAAACTTCCTGAGCTCAAGGCACTGCTTCATGATTATACAGATATTACGGTAACATCAATTTGTGACAGAATTGATACGCTGCCTGACGCACGGACGCTTATAGAAGCCTCAATACATGAGAATCCGCCTTTGACTATAAAGGAGGGCGGAATCATTAAAAAGAATTATAACCCTGATATTGATGAACTCAGAGAAATGAGCAGCAGCGGCAAGGATTTTATAGCATCTCTTCAGGCAAGGGAAAAAGAAAAAACAGGGATAACGTCCCTGAAGGTCGGATTTAATAAAGTATTTGGATATTACATAGAGGTGACAAAAGCCAATATTGACCAGGTGCCTGATGACTATATAAGAAAGCAGACCCTTGTAAATGCGGAACGGTTTATCACGCCTGAGTTAAAGGAATATGAGGCCAAAGTACTGGGGGCCGAGGATAAACTGAAAAATCTTGAATATGATGTCTTTATCAGCATAAGAGAAGAAATATCTTTCCATACTGAAAAACTTCAGAAGATCTCATCAGCCATTGCCGAACTGGACGCATTGCAGAGCCTTGCCCAGATTGCAAAGAAACACGGGTATGAGAGACCGGATGTCAACGATGGAAAAGTCATTGATATCTCAGAGAGCAGACATCCTGTAATCGAACGGCTGTCATCAGGAGACAAGTTTATTCCCAATGATGCATTGCTTGATTCCGCTCAGAATAACATTTCCATAATAACAGGACCTAACATGGCCGGAAAATCAACATATATGAGACAGATTGCCCTTATCGTCCTCATGGCGCAGACCGGAAGCTATGTCCCTGCGAAGGAGGCAAAAGTAGGAATCGTGGACAGGATCTTTACAAGGATAGGGGCATCGGATGTACTGACCAAGGGACAGAGTACATTTATGGTGGAGATGATAGAGACTGCAAATATATTAAATAATGCCACTGATACAAGCCTGATACTTCTTGATGAGGTCGGCAGGGGGACAAGCACTTTTGACGGAATCAGCATCGCCTGGGCTGTTGTTGAATATATTGCAAAAGAGCTTAAGTCTCGAACACTCTTTGCCACCCACTATCATGAGCTGACCGAACTTTCG
>CAMYJJ010000432.1 GCA_947258735.1 Thermodesulfovibrionia bacterium
TTGATTTTGTTTTCAGCAAGAACGGTGGCTATTTTGGCAACGATTCCAACCTCATCTTTGCCGATTACAGTGACAACAATACATTTCTTATTCTTTCCCATCAACTATCCTTTTTAATTGGTTAAAAACCCTTATCTATATATTATTCAGAAACTGCAATTGTTATTTTACACTATTTGCAAGCGGGTGGTGTCAGGTCCCCGGTCCGTCCCGAATTTCAAGTGCTATAATTTACATATGGCAAACAAACATGACAATATCCGGAAAGAGGAATACACAGAGGAAGAACTACGGGGGATGATGTTGTCCTGGCTGCCGCCTTCCCGAGTGCCTGAAAGCGTCAGGATAATTACCGATACATCGAATTTTCACATGGTGGATTTCGATGATGTGGTCATCCTGGGCGGACGGCCCTATCTTATAAGGCACTGCGAGCGCGAGGGCCGCTTCACCATTGATGAGCAGCCCAAGTTCTGGGTAAAGAGGGCGATAGACCTGACAGACGGGAGCAAAAAGGTCATAAAGATGGTCTTCCATGAAAAGTTCACCACGAGCGTGGGAGGACTGACTTTCAAATTTTTCCGGAGTCCGAAAAAAGAGGCGAGAATACTTGACTTGGTTAGGGGACATCCGAAATTCATGCAGGGCTTCAGCGTCAAAGACACAGAAGGCAACATTGTAAGGATCATTGACTATATTCCGGGCAGCACAATCGATAACCGGATAGAGGCGCAGGCAAAAGGGCATAAGGAGTATTATTACAACCATTTTCCGGATATATTCAGTGAGTTCATATCTCTGGTGGAAGCCATTAAATTTCTTCATGACAATGGAGAGAAGCACGGTGACATAAGGCGCGACCATATCATATACGGCAGTAGTGAAGGCATGTATCGCTGGATAGACTTTGACTATAATTACTGGCACCAGGAAAACATGTTCAGCTACGATATCTTTGGGCTCGGCAACGTGCTGATATATCTCGCAGGGCAGGGGAATGTAACTGCCTGGCACCTGAAGGAAAATGCCCCCTCTGTACTGGAAAAGATCGGTCAAGATGACATGAATATAGTTTTCAGGCACAGAGTCGCAAATTTACAAAAGATCTATCCTTATATAAGTGATCAGCTCGCTTTTGTTTTGAAGCACTTTTCGGGCGGAGTCGATACTTTTTATTCTGATACGGGAGAGTTTCTGGACAACCTTTATGAGACACAGAAGGATCTCATTTAACCAAATTAACGGGAGGAACAGCATGCAAAGTGACAGCGGCAAACAGGCAGATCAGACCAAAGACAGGCATATCCTCGTGGCATTGGACAGGTCGGAGAATGCTAAGAAGGCAGCACTGTATGTGGCAGATTTTCTGGGCGGTATGCCAGGATTCCGGGTAACCCTTCTCAGTATAGTTCCAGAACCGTCAGAAGACTATTTTGAGACCGGTGAGCAACGGAAAGCCTGGATTGAAGAGGAAAGTTCCGGGGCAGAGAAACTGCTCCGAAACTACCGCGAAATGCTCATACAATCCGGTTTCAGTGAAGACAAGGTCAGGATGAAAGTGGATGTAAAGAACTGCCCATCCATCGCTGACTGTATTCTTGACGATCAGAAGAAGCTCGGATGCTGCACGATCGTCATGGGCAGGCGGGGGATATCGAAAAAAGAAGAGTTTCTCTGCGGCAGCACGTCGAGCACGGTCCTGCATTGCGGAAAGAACTGCGCTGTCTGGGTGATCGAATAAACAAGACCCACGGGTGGTGGGCGGTGTCACTCATTTAAAGGATCGTTGTCAAGCAAAAAAGCACCCCTACAGGTGGTGTCAGCTTAGCTACCTAAACCCTCTTGTCATCCTCCGGCTTGACCAGAGGATCCAGTATTTAAAGATAACTCCAGATTCCCCGACACTTTCACTTAGAAAGCATAATGATTGTTCTTCATGATAAAAATAGCAATTTAGTACTTACTGAAATGCGTAAACCTGACACCGACCATTGATTTCGTCATTCAGCATTCGTGATTCGTCATTCGTT
>CAMYJJ010000433.1 GCA_947258735.1 Thermodesulfovibrionia bacterium
TGCTGTATTCCTCAATACCCAGAAAACTGTTTATGTCCTGAAAAAATTTCTCCGGGTTGTTGACCAAATCTTCATGGCGGACCCGGACTGCAGTGTCAACTGCAGATAAGTATGCATACTTATCTACACTTTGTGCCCATGTATTGCAATGCACACTGAATTCCTGCTGGTTAAAACCTGCAAAACGGGTCCTTGAATGCACCACATCCATTCCGTTACGAATAATGTAGATAAATTTTGCTGCTGGGTACAGAGTGATGAGCCCCTGAAAAGACTTGAATGCAGGAAATGTCTTTGCACACCAGAACCTGTTTTTTGTTAAAGAGATCCGTTTCAGTAACAGACTTTTGAGAATCCTGATTAATCCATACTGTTTTCCGACTGCACTTTCCAGGCATAATCTGCGGAAAGATTCATACAGGTATTCTGTGGGAAAGCTTAAGGAGTCTATAAAGTACTTCTTTGAATCACTATACTCGTAGAGGTACGTTACGCCCCCCATATGGTCGATAAAAGGGGATTCCCCGCCGGCAGAATAAATCCTGGGGTGTTTTCCTAACGCATTTGCAAGTACGGTGGTCCCCGAGCGGCCGGCTCCAACAACAAATACCGGTTGTCTGAAATACATTTTTACAAGCAGTTTTCCGACAGTACTAAACAATTCTATCAGGGGCTCCTTAACGGTCATATGGCTGCATTATAAAAATGACAGGCCATTTCTTTATGCTTTAATTTTGTTTATGTCCTGCTGAGCTGATTCAATATTTCTCACCTTCTCATCAAGGTCCTGCAACTCTTTATCTTCGAGAACGTTCTGCAGTATCTGTTTTTCAGAATCAGAGAGATGGCTTTGGCGATCAAGTACATTCATCTTACGATTATTGCCGTCAAACTGTGTGCTGTCAAACGAGCTTCCCCCGCCTCTTTGTGAGACGTCACGAAACCCTTCATCAGTAAATGTGATATTCAGTTTATTACTGATAAGCTGCCTGTACGTTTGATCAGAGAACCATGAATTAAAATAAACACAGACTTTATTTTCCAGATAGCTGGTCATACCAAGATATTCCCTTGCATGACTCTTCCAATTATCCAAAACCCGTTTCATTGCCGGATCAGTTGTTAAATAGGCCGGGTTATCGGTCAGTGATGCTTTCCGTATGCGACTGGCAAACAGGTTAACAGGATCTCGCAATATAAGGATATTTGTAACTTCAGATGGAATATTGCGGAATGGTCTGACCTGTATATCATGGTCTTCCAGGCTGGCAATTACAGGCTTCCGGTGTAAAAAGAACCTGTGCAGAAGGGAGGGCATGCGGAGCTTCCCGATAAGCGTTCTGCGTGGACACCTTCTGTGCAGCCAGGTCAAGAAATCTTCCGGTGGCGGCATTGTCTTCTGTCCCAATAATATCGGCGCGATATGGATGACATTATTGATAAAAATGTATTGACCATGGGCATTAATCCAGTTGATAATTGCATGATTACCGCTTCGTTTCATGCCATGGACCATCATGAGTGTTTTCATTGCATATCCTCGTCTTTGCGTAACGTAATTACCACTGCTTTACGTAATGATGGTTACTTAATTGTAATGTAATAAACTCAAGCCCCAAACGATATATATATTATATTAGGGGTATATTATTTCTCGGCATTAATGATAATTCTCTTAATCAGTGTGCTTTTGAACGACAAGGAAATTCAATAATGTTACTAATACTACACTTGGTGAATCTATTTATCAAGGAATTAAAATGGTTTGATTTTAATTGATTGCTCAGAAATAATTGCAATCCGGAGTTCACCAGGGAATAATGCCGTTGAAGAGATACTCACTTGAAAAATAGGAAGGAAATGGATTTCATAAGTGGTCGATAATGTTTTGCAAAAAATGAGGGGAATATTGATAAATGTTCCCTTATTAGGTATTAGTTGAATATGTTAGAATAACGCATGAATAAAATCATACAGGACAGCAGGGATAAAATTCTGGCAATTGCAAAAAAA
>CAMYJJ010000434.1 GCA_947258735.1 Thermodesulfovibrionia bacterium
TCTCGAAACTTGCAGAATCTGGTTCATTTTCACCTCTGGCTACAAGCAATCCAGCTCAAAGTCCTGTTGCATGGGCATCAATAGCCACCGGAAACAATCCCGGGCATCACGGTATTTTTGATTTTCTGGGCCGCAGAGTGACTGACTACATGCCAGAGCTTGCGGTGTTTAAGATTAATCGGAAAAACGTTTTCGGGAAAAGAGAAGCAATGTTTCTTCCGGTCATGCAGTGCAATTCATTCTGGGACGATATATCTGATAATGGCATCCCCTCAACTATTTTAAAGTGGCCTATGACATTTCAGCCTAAACAAAACAATGCCAGGCTCTTTTCAGGTCTGGGAGTTCCTGACATTAAAGGCGGTCTTGGGCGATACGCGTTCTACACAACCAGAGAGGTACCAGGAAGTGAGGAAGGCCATGAAAAAGTCATCAAGGTAAAACAGACTGGCAACCAGATTGACACGCATATCTCCGGGCCAAACATAGGAAAAAAAGTGTCCAAAGTTGAGATGAACATCAGAATGAATGGTAATTCTAAAATTGAAATAACCATAGATAATAAGAAAACTATTCTCGAAAGCGGACAGTGGAGTGAATGGATTGAAGTCAAATTCAAGCTGGGGATGATGCGGACCACTACCGGCATTGTGAAATTTTATCTTAACGATACAGAACCTGAGTTTGAAATGTACATGACGCCTGTTCAGATTAATCCAAAAGATCCGGCATTTGTCATATCAAGCCCTGATGACTATGTAAAAGAATTGGCGAATGAGGTTGGATATTTCTATACACTCGGCATGCCTGAAGATACGAAACCGGTCGAAGACGGAAGGACAAGCGAAGAGGCGTTCATAAAGATGTGTGATGAGATTGTTGAAGAACAGGAGAAAATGTTGTGGTATGAGCTGAAAAAATTTAAGGAAGGGTTGCTTGCCTCAGCATTCTTTTCCACCGACAGGATTCAGCATGTTTTCTGGGTAACAAAAGACCCGAAGCATCCCCTGTACAATAAGGAATATGCTGAAAAATATGGTCACGTAATCGACGATTATTATAAGGATATGGATAGAATTCTGGGTGAAGTGACCAAGGAAGTTGATGATGACACTGCACTTATGGTTTTTTCTGATCATGGTTTTACCAGCTTCAGAAGAGCAGTTCATATTAACTCCTGGCTTGCAGAAAATGGATTTATGACATTGACGCGCAAGATATCAGCGGATGATAAAGACGGAGGGGCTCTTTTTCAGTATGTTGACTGGAAAAAGACACAGGCCTTTGCCCTTGGCTTTGGAAGCATTTACTTGAACCTGCAGGGCAGAGAGAGGAACGGGATTGTCAAGGAATGCGCTGATGCAGATGTTGTTGCAAATCAGATTATTGATAAGCTCATGCAGCTGAAAGACCCGAAAGACGGCCAGAACGTTATCAAAAAGGTGTACAGGCGAAATGAGATTTATGAAGGTAATCAGATAGGAAACTCACCTGATCTTGTAATAGGATTTGAGGATGGTTTCAGGGGATCCTGGCAAACTGCTCTTGGAGGTGCACCTTCAGAGATCATCGTAGACAATCTGAAAAAGTGGAGCGGTGACCACATTGTGGACCCCTCTATCGTCCCCGGGATACTACTGACCAATTTTAAGATAACCAAAGAAAATCCTGAGTTAAGGGATATAGCCCCGACGGTTATGGAATGCTTTGGTATGAACAGTACTATGGAAGGCAGATCGCTGCTTGACTAGAAGCTTGTTTCGAGACGGCATTAATTTGTGAGAAAGCTATTTTGAGTTGTGGCGGTTGCCTGTTGATTTACTCAGATTCTGAAGAGATATCATACTCTTTAATTTTTCTGTAAATGGACCTTCGGCTTATTCCCAGCAGCGCTGCTGCCTTGGTTTTGTTCCCGGCGGTTTTGTCCAGGGCATCAATAATCATCTGAGGATCGTCGATCTTGCCGTCATTAAAAGAGACTGCCTCATCCATATTCATGGATTTAAGTTCAGA
>CAMYJJ010000435.1 GCA_947258735.1 Thermodesulfovibrionia bacterium
AGGCACTATGCGCATGTAGACTGCCCTGGCCACGCTGACTATGTAAAGAACATGATAACGGGAGCAGCGCAGATGGACGGCGCAATCCTGGTAGTGTCAGCAGCAGACGGCCCCATGCCTCAGACAAGAGAGCACATCCTGCTTGCAAGACAGGTTGGAGTGCCTTATATAGTAGTATTTATGAATAAAGTAGATATGGTAGATGACCCCGAGCTGCTGGACCTTGTAGAGATGGAGATCAGGGAGCTGCTATCAAAATATGATTTCCCCGGAGACGATATTCCGATTGTGAGAGGATCAGCGCTGAAGGCCCTTGAGAGCACCAGCACAGATACCGGTGCAGAGGAGTTTAAGGGACTGCAGGAATTAATGGATGCAGTAGACGCCTATGTGCCGACACCGGAGAGAGATATAGACAAACCTTTTCTTATGCCAGTGGAGGACGTATTCAGCATATCGGGAAGAGGGACAGTGGTAACAGGCAGAGTTGAGAGAGGAATCGTAAAGGTTGGAGAAGAAGTAGAGATCGTAGGAATCACCGATACAAGGAAGACCGTGGCAACGGGAGTGGAGATGTTCAGAAAGCTTCTGGATGAAGGCCGAGCCGGAGATAATGTTGGAGTGCTGTTGAGAGGAACAGCGAAGGATGAGGTCGAGAGAGGTATGGTACTGGCAAAACCGGGAAGCATTACCCCGCACACGAAGTTCAAAGGGGAAGTATACATACTGACCAAGGAAGAGGGCGGACGTCACACCCCGTTTTTCAATGGATACAGGCCGCAGTTTTACTTCAGGACAACGGACGTGACAGGGGTGGCAACGCTGCCTGAGGGAGTAGAGATGGTAATGCCTGGAGATAATATAACGATGGATATAGAGCTGATAGCCCCGATCGCAATGGAGAAGGAGCTCCGCTTTGCAGTAAGAGAAGGCGGACGTACCGTAGGCGCCGGGGTTGTTACTGAGGTTGTTGAATAAATTACGTGAGGTGTGTTCCCATTATAATTAAAAATCGGACACAAGAACGGTAAGGAAAACGAGAAGAGAAATATGAATGAAAAAATAAGAATAAACTTGAGGGCTTATGATCATAGACTCCTTGACCTGTCGGTGAAGGAGATCGTTGAAACAGCCAAGAGAACCGGAGCAAAGATTGCGGGTCCTGTGCCCTTACCGACAAAGATTCATAAAATTACAGTCCTCAGGTCTACCCATGTAGATAAAAAATCGAGGGAACAGTTTGAAATACGGACACATAAGAGGCTGATGGACATACTTGATCCGACACCTCAAACAGTTGATGCCCTGATGAAACTGGATCTTGCAGCAGGAGTGGATGTAGAGATAAAGCTATGAAGGGTATATTAGGAAAAAAAATAGGAATGACTCAGATTTTTGAGGACGATGGAAGGATGGTAACGGTCACTGTTATAGAGGCCGGCCCTGCCAAAGTCGTACAGAAAAAAGAGAATGACAAAGACGGGTATGAAGCTGTACAGGTTGGCTTTGATGAAATCAGGAAAGAAAAGAATGTGACAAAGCCCATGATGGGACACTTTAAAAAGGCTACAGTTTCGCCCTATCGCTTTGTAAAAGAGTTGAATTTTGATGGCTTAAATGCAGGCGACGACATTACTGTCGGGATGTTTGCAAAGGGTGAAAAAGTTTCAATTATAGGTACGTCAAAAGGTAAAGGCTTTCAGGGTGTCATGAAAAGACATAATTTTGGCGGAGGCCCGGGATCTCACGGGTCAATGTTTAACAGGGCACCCGGCTCACTGGGGCAGAGTGCATCACCATCAAGGGTATTCAAAGGCAGAAAGCTGCCGGGCCAGATGGGTGACAAGAGAATAACAGTAAAAAATATAGAAATTGCAGATATAAGAAAAGAACAGAATTTAATGCTTGTGAAGGGAGCAGTACCGGGAGCGAATGGTTGTTACCTGATGATAAAATCAGCACTGCCTGTTCCCGCAAAGGAAAGTTAATGGCCCAGATAGATATCA
>CAMYJJ010000436.1 GCA_947258735.1 Thermodesulfovibrionia bacterium
GAGTAACTTAAGATTGCTTCTATCTCCTCACCACTGTATGAAGGCCCAAAATACGCGTGCGGCAGCTTCTCAAATGATATCTCATGATCGTGCTTTTGTAGTGAAAGCATTGCCGCGCCGATATTGGATCCGCCGTCATGGCTGGCTGGATGTACGAACAGGTCTTCAACTTTTTCAATGCCGGATACATGGCCGTTCATCTTGCAGTTCATGGCCACTCCGCCGCCAATGCATACTTTTTTAATTCCTGTCTCTTTAATAAACCTCCTGACCAAGCCGGAGACAGCCTGTTCCAGCAGGTGCTGTATGGAGAAGGCTATATTTTTGTAGTGATCTGAAATCGGCTCATTTCTCTTTGCAAATTTCCTGGGAGGGCCGAGCAGTTCAACAAGCGCGTCGGTAAACCTCGGGTTATATGAGTGAGCGCCATAATAAATTAGATTAGGATTGATCTCATACTCTCCATTCTCATGAACGGTCAAAAGTTCCTGCATCTTTTTATGCGTTTCAGGGTCAAGCCGGCCGTATGGTGCCAAACCCATAATTTTCCCTTCATCCGTATAGGCCCTGAAGCCAAGGAATTCCGTAATACATGAATACGCCCGCCCAAGGGAATGAGGCAACTTGAAGGCTTTCAATTTTTCCAGTTTATTCCCTTTGGCTAACCATACGGTTGTCGCTTCGTCTTCCCCGCTCCCGTCCATAATAAACACCAGTGCTTCATCAAAGCCGCTGTGGTAGAACGATGCAGCTGCATGGCATTCATGATGGCCATAGTACTCCAGCCGGTCAACAACACCGAGACGGGCTGACTGAAGTGCTGAATTAAAGTTACTCAGGTAATTCGCAGGAGTATATTTTCTTAAAATGTCAGCTTCGTTGTTTCTAAACAATGTCCCCTTTGCAGGATATTCCTCTTCCTGTTTCGTAAAAAAATCTGCCATATACTCAGGGTATTTATTGCAATCCCATGACACAGCAACTTTATCAACTTCATCCAGTGTCAGGCCAACCGCTCCCAGACAATGCCTGATAGCATTTAAAGGCCATTTATTTCTCGCAAGTTTTTCACGTATGAAGCGCTCCTCTTCAACGCAGGTCAGCATTCTCCCGTTGTCAAAGATACAGGCTGCCGGACTTTTACCGAGACCGAGAATACCCAGAACTTTAATAGCAATTCTCCCTTACTTAAGTGAGATTAAAACCACCTTATAACATGAAAGGCTTCTGCGTAATGATATCCAACCTCCAACCCTCTCTGCTGTGCCTTCACCCGAAGTGTCTCCGGAGAACGCGGGTGGGGAAATGGTAATACCTGTTTCGTATACTTGCTAAGCGCCTCCACCTTCACTTTAATCGTGTCTGCAATATCTATGTAATAATTGGCATGAAAAGGCCGGTCTGACCATTCGGAGGAACTCAGGATTTCCATTGCAACAATCCGAGTGCGGTATGTTACAGGCCGGAAACATACCAGGGCCAGATTATATGCAAAAATATGATCAACATTCAGGTCCTGGTTTGAAGGAACTATCACCAAATCAGTCTCCTTGCTGATTGCTTCTACTTTTCCGGTATAGTCACGCAGCACATATTCATCAGAACGCTGGGTCTTCATATTCAGAAAATGAATTTTTGCTTTATCTACTCCCAGCACATGCAGTGCGTCATATGCATCAGATTTGCTGTCGGTGGAAACCGGGGGGTGACGAACACCGTCCGTGGTAAAAATAACAGACACATGATTTTTCTCGTCTTTAGTCAACTTTGCTATCCAGCCGCCGCATCCAAGGACTTCGTCATCCGGATGTGCGACTAAAATCAGAACTTTTATAGTCTTACTCCTTCATCAGCTATCAAAAATAGATAGTTGCTTTTTATTTATTAATACGATTTACCTCTTGCCGTAACAACAATTTGCAAATAAAGTGCAGAATGATAACCTATTTAATTATATCTGTTTCCATATTTAATTGTAAATGTGACCTTTAGAGTTAAAT